>CAZTOO010000064.1:0-6029 GCA_964615215.1 uncultured Methanosarcinales archaeon | reverse complement strand
TACCTGCTGCGAGGCAGTGATTATTGCCTCTGCCCCATCGGCAGTCCCTTTCTGATAGGAGGCTGTCCTGTCGTAGGAGATTGGCAGCACCACTATCTTCGACGTGGCATAGCCTGAAAAGGCAGGCTCTATGCCCAGGAAATTGTCAGGATATTTCCTTTCTTTCATGGCATATCAGAATCTGCCGGATATAGATAAACGTTTCTAAAATAGGATGAAAAAGAACAAAGCCCTTCCCTGTCTCAATTGACAACAGCCATGACTTTCTCTTTCTGTTTCTCAGGCCTTGGGAAGTCCAAACCTCTGCGCACCACTTTGATGTCAGCTTCCTTGGACTCGAAGGCATCGATCAGCAGCTTGACAGCCTTCTGCGTGTTGAAGTTCTTGCAGGAGAACACATCGATGAACACATAGTCCTTGTAAGGGAACGTATGGATGCTGATGTGGCTCTCAGCGATGATCACCACGCCGGTGATGCCTGCATCTTCAGGGACAATCCCTGAATACTTGAAGACATACGGCTGTGTTATCTTTGTCATGCCAATCTTTGCCGGAAGCTGGTCGAGGACATCAAACACAAAATTGAAATCCTTCAACTTCGCGATGTTGCACTTCTTTGCATCTATGGTGAGATGCGGACCGAAAGATTCGTTCATCTTACCCCGATACCTCTCATTGATATTTTCTTGATATCTTTTAAACTATTTAAACCTTTCTGAAAATCAGGCATGTTCCGGCCTCCAAAACAGGAACAGAGCTGCCTGTAGGCTTCTCTCTGCGAGAGAATAAGAATGAATAAGCCTTTTCTGGTCTATTATAGTGATTATAAGTCCGAATAAGCCAAAAGTGGCGAGGATATTGTCATATTCGATAAGTAGGGTTTATCTAAGAGTAGAGTCAGCCAGAATAGGTTAAATAGCACCAAATCAAAAAAGAACAGTTTATATCAGAGGGTACTGCCATCAGGCTCTTCTTTTCATGCCAGAATCAAAAACAGGCAGAAAAGAACAGGCCTAATGTCGACGAGCTACCCATACAGGACCCCTTCCCCAGCGACGAGCCCTCTCCACTCTTCCCGTCGGAGACACTTCCTGTCGTCTTTAAGACCGGCTATATTTAAATATCTGCTAGCTCTTTAAAAGGCTCATGGGACTGCTGGACTCTCTCAAGAAGGTCGTGAAGGACGAGCTTGGCGACAGCGAAGGCCATGACATCATCAAGAAGGCCCTCAAGGAGATGGAGATCAACCTCGACACTGCTGACGAGGAGCATAAGAAGAATTTCATCGAAGTCGTTCTCAGAAACTGCCCTTCCTTCGCCATGTCCAAGCTCAAGGACCTGCATAACAAGATGCTCCAGGCGGTGGGCATACAGCTCGTTGCCAAGACAGGCGGCGTTGACAAGGCAGAGGAGAAGGAGCAGAGCCTTACCTTCAACTTCGACGACCCGCGCTTCAAGGACCTCAACAAGATACTCCAGCAGCGATTTCTCGTCGAGGAGTTCTGGCGCTTCCTCGAGAAGTTCTACCTGAAGATAGAGACCTATTTCCAGATCTACTGGACGAAGTCCAGGGAACTCCAGTCCAAGGGTGTGGACAAAAGCACGGTCATCCAGGTCAGCCGGCGCGACTTTGCTGCGATGCGCGACGAGCTGACCGATGAATCGAAGAAGCTGATTGAACGTATGCAGCTCTCGGAGCAGAAGCACTCCCGTCCCCATTTATATTTCTTCGACAATCCCCATGCGGAGATGGTGGAGAAGGATTCGCCTGAGAAGATCCAGACCAAGAGCGTCGTCATGAACTTCCTGGGCAATGTCGAGCAGAATTTCCAGAAGGTCTATCGCCTCTTTTCTGACTTTCTCGAGGAAGACCTCTCTGTCACCCAGGAGAGCCAGGCTGAGGATGCCCTCCTGAAGAGGACCCAGTCGAACATGGCAGACCTCTGGAAGCAGCTCTCTGTCGACTACATCCATCTCAGGGATGAGCTGAACCTCGACAAGGTCCATGAGAAGCGCGAGGAGCAGAATGGCGGAGAGAACCACAACCAAAGCCCTGAGAGGTGATGTGCACCGATGATATGGCAGAAGCTTGAAGCGTACCTTGCGGAGAATTTCGCTGATGACGGCCCTCCTGTACTGAAGAGCGCGCTTGCTGTTGCGAAGTATTCAGCGAAAGGCCTGGATATCCTCCCGCAGAATGCCAAGAAGGAGTTTGCGAAGATCCTGCTTGAAGAGTGCCCGCCTCAGGGCCCGTCGAGGAAGATCAAGACGCTTGAGGACTTCCACAGGATCATGGGGCTCCCTACCCACGAGATCAAGGACACTGCCTTCCAGGAGCTGCTCAGGGAAGAGCACCCGAAATATGTGTTGGCCGAGGACAGTGAGGAGGTGGTCAATCCGAGGCTGGACCAGAAGTTCCTGCTGGAGGCGTTCTGGAGCGATATCGAGAAGACCTTCGCGAAGATGGAGGCATTGCTCAAGATCTACAGGGCGAAGGCTATCCTCGCCGAGAAGAATAAGCTGGAGTGCAGTTTCATCGTGGATGCGCTCTCGAAGGAGTTCGAGGAGCTGCACGATGAGACAGAAGGTCTCTATCTCCTGCTCAAGGAGGACCTCGGCCTTGAGCGGAAGAAGATGAGGCTGAAGGGTTTCCTTTCCTCGTCGGTGGTGATGGACGGTGACCAGAAGCAGGATGGGGAGCTCTCTGAGGAGCAGAAGCAGCTCAAGCAGGCTGTCGAGGAATTCTGGCAGCACATCGACACCCATTATGCCGCAGCCTCCTCGCTTTTCCTGGATTTCCTCCAGAAGGAGTTCGTCGGGAAGGTCTCCAGGGAGAAAGAGATGGTGTTCATCCAGAAGGTCAAGGGCCAGATAGATGCTTCCCTCCAGAAGCTCCAGCCTGAATATGCAGGCATCATGGAGAGGTTCTATTCAGACAATCTCATCCGGAAATCAGCAGTCAGGAGGAAAAAAGACCAGTGATGGCGGCTGCTCCGGCAATACTTTTATAAAGGAGGAGTGCCTCTCAGAAATATCAGAATCCAAGTGGAGTCTTTATCTTTTGAACAAAGCAGGTGCTAGAAACATGGCAAAAAAACAAGAGAAGTCTGAAGCGCGTTCATCATCTGCCGATGACGGCAAGGTGTGCGGAATACTGGCCTATCTTCTGGTCGGCATCATCTGGTATTTCGCCGATGAGAAGATGAAGAGGAACGCATTCGCGAAGTATCATGTCAAGCAGGGCCTGGTGCTGCTGATCACGTGGGTGATTGTGGCTGTGGTAGGCTCCATCCTGGCCATGGTACCGTTCATCGGCTGGTTTTTCATGCTGGTGCTTGAGGTCTGTATGTTCATCATATGGCTGCTGGGCATCATCGCTGCCATCAACGGGCAGCAGAAGCCTCTGCCTGTCATCGGACAGTTCGCAGACAAATTCACCTTTTGATTTTTTCATCTTTGTTTTTTCCGTTTGGGCATTGTCGTTCAGCAACCAGTGGGGACTATGGAGCAGGTAATTATTAAGACTCTCGAGACAAAATTCACCTCCTATCTGAAGCTTCTCGATATTTTCTATGTCATCAAGGGCCTCAAGCCTGTCGCAAGAATCACTGAGCACGATTATATGCTGGAGAAGAAAGAGCGCCTGCTCTCAGACTATGGTCTTCACGTCGTGCGCTCAGACTTCAAGATCGTCATGGAATTCTCAGACGGGAACTACTCCAACAAGGGCAGGAAGGTGGATGCATCCTCCCTGATTCCCGGCAATTATTTCGTCTATGTCTCGAAGGACGAGGCTTTGGCGAAAGAGGCGAAGTTTGCGGAATATAAAGACGACCATGCTGCGCTGGGAAAGCTTCTTGGCTATCCTGCCTGCTGCATAGAGTTCTATCTGAAGAATTTCAAAAAAGAATCTGCGGGAAAGCTGGATTTTGCAGTGCCTGTCTTCAGGAACACCCACGGCTCTGTTGCGGACTTCAGGCTGAACATCTTCTCCCGCTACCTGGATGCAGGTCTCATCTCCCATTTTCCCCACAGCTTCCACTGCAGGCCGTCTCTTGCTCTGGCAGAGGCGTATCATGCCGCTATCACCGAGGATGACCCTGTATTTGCAGCAGAGATGGCGAAGGTGCTGAAGTGCGGAGTCATCTATTCCAGCCAGGGTCTCTTCCTCCTGTTCGGTATTGAGCGTCAAGGGTTTGCTGTCTCTTTCACAGAAGTCAAGGCTACCAAGACAAAATCAGAGCTCTATCAGAGGCTGATGAAGGAGAGGCAGATAAAGACACTGGACAACACCTCATTCGTACTGGGCAAGAGCCTCTACAAGAACATGCATGTGATGGTGTTTGAGTGAAGCAGTACCTCCTTCATTTCTTCGTATACTTCACCACCGGAATCATGCTGCACCATTCCTTCTTCCCTTTGAGAAAGCCTTCTGGAGCAAATATCTCGTTATAGATGTAGAGCACAGCATCCTTTCTCATGTCCTGCATGAGCTTCTGCTGCACACCTCTCTGAAAACCTTTGTCGGGGTTGATGAAGAGGAAGTCGTATTTGGAGATGTTATGATGGAGGAAATCTTCTTTGAGAAAAGTGCATCTCCCTTTCAAAGCTCTCTTCGCCTCCTCCGCGGTATGGTGCAATCCCCCGTCGAACTCAATCCCTGTCGCATCAGTAAAAAGGGAGGCAATCAACACCACTCTCCCGTCCCCTGAGCCCAGGTCAAGGAAATGTTTGTAGTGGTTGAGTCCGGCTTTCCTGAAGAATCCATACATCTCCCTGCAGTTCACTGCCCCGAAGATGCCTGCCTCTGTGTTCCAGGTGTAGAGCCTGCCTTTTCTCAGTGCGTCCTCCTCAAGCTTCCGATAATATTCCTGGATATCCTCAATCTCCATACTGTTGTTTTGGAGCACAGCAATATTTAAATACTCCTGATTTTCCTGCTGGATAGTGTATCCAGCAAAGGTGTGCGATATGATGGTGGATAATCAGGTTTTTGATGCGCTTTCTTCGCAGGAAGCAGCCCTTTTGCTTACTTCTCTTCCCCGGCATCAGCAACAGAACGAAACTCTGAAGAAAAAGGAAAAGGAAGCAAACAGAGACATTGCAGATTTATTGAAAGATCTCCTTTCCGGTCCTCTGGAGAAGAAAATACTTTCTGAAGAAGAAAAAAGAAAGAAGACGAAAGACGAAGGAGAGGGCAAAGAAAAATACGATACTGCACTCGCGCTTATCAGGGGCCTGAGAGAGACATCCTCTTATTCAGCGTTGTCAAGAGCTTCCTCAACAGCATACTCTGCTCCTTCAACAGCGCACTCCCCTTACGGATTCGGGCATTCATTCTATGAGTCGGAGTACAAGACCTACACACCGACATCAGAAAACACCTTCAGCACAAACGCCCAGCCTGAAGCGCAGTCAGCAGTCATCTCCTCTGAAGAATACAGCCATTATATCATGAGATTCACGATTGCACAGGCCATAGGCTCCTCAACATTGGGCATTGTGAATTACGAACTGAAGAGGAAGGCAGACTATTTCACCATGTTCATGCATAATGCTCCTTTTGTCACCCTCAAGCTCATGATGACAGGTCTTGGTGTAGGGTATGAGATGCCTCCTGAGACCATGACGACAAACAGCCAGGCTGCATAAAGAACTTCTTATTCCAGCGGGACCTGGCTCCAGAGCTGCCAGTCGTTTGACGGGCTGTATGTTCCGAAGATGAAGTAAGGGGATCTCGGCTGGCCGAAATAAGAGTATTGGATGTCAGTCCAGGAGCGCGAAGGCATCCCCATGCCCCCTCCGAACATGCTGGCATTCATGCTGTAGACAGGGCTTCCCAGATGCTGCCAGGTCTTGAGCAAGCCTACAAAATCTGAGCCTGAGACAGTCGCGTCAGCTCCTGGCTCCATGGTCAATGGCCCTTTGTAGCCGTGCTTCTTCAGTATCGCCAGCAATTCCTTGGTAGGCACAGTGCCCTGGCCGGGGGCGAGATGTGTGTGTGCGATCTGGCCGCCTATCTCGGCCTG
>CAZTOO010000063.1:0-6041 GCA_964615215.1 uncultured Methanosarcinales archaeon | reverse complement strand
TTAAGGTTTGTAGAAATGTAAATTTAGAAGTTTGAGAACCATCATTTTCCCATCCCTCAACCTGAAATTCTTTATATTTATTTTTATTAACAACACCAGTGACAGCAAGTATGCGAAACCTTTCCGGTGTGATTTCTCCATTATAAAAAATAAGATAACTGCGATGGAATCCTGCGTCTTCAGCGATGTGCTTGAGACGGGAACAAAGAGTATCGACAAGGACCTCACCTTCAAAAGGCAGAGAGAATCTCTGTGGCAATCCAGCATCCATGAGAATTTTAGAAGTGTGCTCTCTTTATAAAAATTGTCTTAGGAAAAAATAAAAAAGAAAAATAGGAGGGAGTAAGATAGTTATCCCTGGACGCCGCCGCCTGTTCCACCCATTTCAGTGAACATCAGCCCTATAAAGTTCTGTTCGCTGTCGCAGATGACTCTTACATTCTCAGGGCCTACTGTGGTTGAGGTCAGCACGACGTACCAGTAACCCCCTTCCTGGCCGGAAATAGTCACGACAGATGCGTATTGCGTAGTGACAGCAGGCGGATTCGTGCATTCCCCTACAGTCAGCGTTATGGCATCCTGCCCGTCAGCCACTGCTGTTGTTTTATCGGCACTGATGGTAAAAGCCAGCGCAAACGCTGCCGAAAGCATCAGCATCACCACGAACAACGCTGTTTTCCAATGGTGTCTCATGTGTATCCCTCCGTGCCCGTAAGCACAGGGGGGTGTAGGAGGTGGAAGGATTTTGAATTTGTGTGACCTAATAAAAAGGAAATGTAATATTCCATTCAAGAATGTAAAGTGGTAAAAAATAGAGAGGAGTGCAGAGTAGTAAAACCATTAAGAGCCATCTTTCTGGAAAAACTTACATTTTCTCAGGATTATTACAAACAACGAATATATACTTAAGGAGAAACTAAGGCAGCATGGAAGTGAAAACATTTGAGAGGTGTATGATTGGTTCCCTCTCCTGCCTGCGGAAATGCATCATAGAGGGCTATGGGAAAGAGACTGACATGGAGAAAGAAGGGAGCGGCATAGGCAATGGCTTCAACAAGGCACTGACACCCTATGACCTTCTGATCCAGGATTATCTGCTGGGAGCTCTAGAGCATGTATTCCCCGATGTTGAAATAAGCGTTGAAGAGGAGATCGACAACCCCAGCCCTGCCCAGAGGAAGCTGTACAAGAACGACAACAGTTCCAAATACCTCATCACCATCGATCCCATAGACGGGACAAAAGGGTACCTGGAAGGGAAAAACGAATCGTTTGGTGTGATTATGGGCATCATGAAACGGAATACGCTCCAGGAAAAGGAAGGAGAATTCATCTATGGCCTCATCTATTATCCGATACAGGACCTTTGGATAAAAGCTGATGAGGCAGGCGTATACTGGATAAAGGGAAAAAAGCAGAAAAGAATCAGGAAATCAGGTGTAAAGGCAGCTTCCCCCTATTTTTCACTGTTGGTGCATGGAAGACAGAAGCTGCATCTTCCAGAAACAATCCCCATCAAAAGAGAGCTGTATTCCTCTACCCAGGCATTGCGCTATCTTATCATGGGAAAGATCCCTGGCTTTCTGCGCTTTAACGGCTATGTGAATGATTCAGGAGTTATTGCCTGGATTGCCAAACAATGGGGCGCGGATGTGGAATATGCCAGATCAGGCTCTTTCAGGAAAGTGCCTTTCGGAGACTGCAAAGAGAACAAGAGGAGAGAGCCTGCAAGGGTAAAAGAAGACCTTCTTATCATAGGAGACAGGGAGCACAGCTATTACAGGAGATGCAAGGAACTATATACTGAGTATGAGTATCAGAACTATGAGGTAAAGAGAAAGAGAGGCATCATATCTTTATCTTCATGAAATCAAACGCAGCCTGGGTTTCTGGAAAGATGACTTTGGCCTCAGAGAGCAGCTCATCCACACTCGCATACCGCTGGCTGAAATGCGTCAGCAGCAGCTTCTTCACACCTGCCTGCTGGGCGATCTGTGCAGCCTGAGATGAGGTGAGATGCTTGTACTCATAGGCTTTCTCCCTGTCAGCATGTGCATAGGTGCTCTCGCACACCAGAAGGTCAGAGCCTGCAGCAAAATCAATCATCCTCTCAGTGGGTGCAGTATCGAGGACGAACGTTATTTTCTTTCCATGCACCTTATATGTAACATCTTCAGGCTTTATCTTCTTGCCATCATGCGTGACAGCATGGCCTTGCTGCAGTTTTCCAAGCAAAGGCCCTTCTTTCAGTCCCAGTCTCTTGGCTTTTGCAGTGTCTATGCGCAGCCTGTCATGCTCCACAAACTGATAGGCATAGCATGCAACATTATGGTCCATCTCCTCGCACAGGACAGTATAGCCTTCACCTTTGCATATCTTTCCCGGAGCGACATCCATGACTTTCACAGGAAAGGTAAGTTGCGCCTGGAACGCATTCATGAGCATGGCAAACTGCTCTTTTGTTCCCGGAGGCCCATAGAGAACCAGTGTTCCCTCATACTCCTGCGCATCCATGGTCTGCAATAACCCCGGCAAGCCTAACACATGGTCGCCGTGCCAGTGCGTGATGAAGATCCTGCTGACTTTGGAGGGTTTTAACCCTGCTATCCTCAGCTGCCTCTGGGTGCCTTCCCCACAGTCTATCAGCAGCAACTCGCCTTCATAGGCTATGGCGAACGCTGTATGGTTCCTGTCATGTGTGGGGACCATGCTGCTTGTTCCAAGGACGATAAGCTCTTTCATAAGGTCGATAAAACGCGCTCTCTTTAAATAGCTTATGCTGAAAAAGACTTATTGTTGATTAGTCTTCTGTTGCTTTTGTTGTCCTTTGCCACCATACGCACTGTCCGAAGAGTGGGCTTGGGAGTAAGCCTTTAGACTTATGTGCCCAAGCCGTAACAGCCCCAGGCACCCCACACTACTCTTTTTCGTATTCGTCAGAAGGAAAAAGACTGAAAAACAGCACCATAACAAAAAGAACAACCAATAACCTGGTTTCAAACAAAAAGCTATAAAAAGCCAGCACCATTACGTAAGGCCATGGCAAGGAAAACAGCGAAAAAACAGAAGCCTGAGAGAAGCTCAAGGAAGAGAGCAAAGGCCCATATGCTGAGGCAGCGCATCATCCTGGAGAAGGATGACCCTGGAAATGAGCTTTTCAATCAGGGCTCCTTTGGAACAAAGATGGAAGACAGCCTCATCCAGCTTTCCCTCTATGAGACGCTCTATCTGCTCGAGAAAGACAGGCTTACCCTCACTGACAAGGACGGCAGGAAAGTCAAGAAAGAGAGCATGCTGAGGAGAGCCACAAGGCTCGATAAGAGCTTCTGGGTGAACTATGCAGTCTTCAAGGACATCAGGACAAGAGGCTATATCATCAAGACAGGCCTGAAATTCGGTGCAGAATTCAGGGTCTATCCAAGGGGGGTGAAACCTGGAGAGGATCACGCAAAATGGATAGTCTATCCTGTCCATGAGTCAGAGCACATGACCTGGTACGAATTTGCTGCAAAGAATAGGGTGGCGCACTCCACCAAGAAGAATCTGCTGGTAGGCATCGTGGACAATGAGGGTGATGTCACCTATTATGAAATCCAGTGGACAAGACCATGAACACCCAGCAGATCGAAGAGAAGAAAAGACAGATTCTCGAGCAGCTGAATGCGAAAGGGCCTTTGCTGGGGTTAGAGGTGGCACGGGCTGTTGCCTTGGACTCAGTCATGGCAGGAGCCTTACTATCAGAGCTGCTGAAAGCTGCCAAAGTGAAAGTCTCGTCAGCAAAGATAGGCTCCTCTCCTGTGTATTACCTTCCGGGAAGCGAGGCAAAGCTGGAAAGGCTCTATCCTTACCTGAATGAGAAGGACAGGAGGGCATATGACGAGCTGGTGAAGAGCAAAGTGCTGAGAGAGGAGGACCTCACACCATTATTGAGAGTCAGCGTGCAGAGCCTCCATGACTTCGCAGTGCCTCTTGACGTGAAGATCGGCAATGACCATAAACGCTTCTGGAAATGGCATCTGGCGACAAACGAAGAGGTAACTTCACTTATTCGCTCGATGTATGCTGCTCCGAAAAGTGCTCCTGCAGCAGAAAACACCCCTAAGAAGACACAGCCTTCTGTTCCCAAAGCTGTAACAGCTCCTGCAGCACAACCTTACTCTAAAGAGAAAAAGGAAGAAGAAGCAAAAGAAGAGACCAAAAAACAGGAAGCGCCTGAGAAAGAGCTGAAGAAGGCTGTGGAGAAGGCGGAGAAAGATACTGTTGTCCCGAAAAAGGTAGTGGAGAAAGAGCTGAAAGAGAAAAAACCTGTGCTTCCTGAGCAGACAACCCTGGAGCAGCCTCTCCAGGAGATCAGGGACGCGTTCCATACAGAAGTCATGGCCTATTTCAGAGAGAAGAAGATAACTGTCATCTCACAGACACTGCTGAAGAAAGGAAGAGAGATGGAATATGTCATCAAAGTGCCTTCCAGCCTCGGCAGCATGGGCTATTACTGCATGGCGAAGAACAGGAAGAGCTTCAATGAAGGTGATATCTCGTCGGCATATGTCAGGGGCATGAAGAGGAAACTTCCCACCCTGTTCCTGACCACAGGAAAAGCATCAAAAAAGGCTATGGAGAAGTTAAAAGCGGATTTCCCTGATGTGCTGATCAGGAGCCTGAAAGAAGAATGGGAATAGCATGGGAGTCAATATCTACGAGCTGGTGAAGAGCAAAGAGATCTCTCTTGCAGAGCTGAAAGGCAAGAGGCTTGCCATAGACGCTTACCTTACCCTCTATCAGTTCCTGAGCGTCATCAGGCAGAGGGACGGCACACCATTGATGGACAGCAAAGGCAATGTCACATCCCACCTCTCAGGCATTTTCTCAAGAATCACCAGACTCATGCGCAATGATTTGAGACTGATCTTCGTGTTCGACGGAGAACCTCCTAAACTGAAGATGAAGGAACGGGAGAAAAGGAAAGCAAGAAAAGACGAGGCAGAAGCAAAATACAAGGCTGCAGTGGAGCAGAAGGATGTTACAGGCATGGAGAAATATGCAAAACGCACAGCAAAACTGAGCAGGGAGATGGTCGAGGAGGCGAAAGAACTGGTGGATGCGTTAGGCATACCAGTAGTGCAGGCACCCTCTGAGGGAGAGGCACAGGCAGCCCAGCTCGTCAAAGACGGCAATGCGTATGCTGTGGCAACACAGGATGCAGATGTGCTGATGTTTGGTGCTCCCAGACTGATAAAAAACCTCACTCTCTCGCCGAGAAAGAAGATGCCAGGCTCCTTCGCCTACAAAGACATCAATCCTGAGCTGATAGAGATGCAGGAAGTGCTCAAGGCACTGGATATCACCCAGGACCAACTCATCATGTTAGGCATCCTCGTCGGCACAGACTACAACAACGGCGGCATCAAAGGCATAGGCCCGAAGACTGCGCTCAAGCTGATACACAGCCACAGAAACAACTTCAGCGCATTGTTCGAGGAAGTGGAGTGGAAAGAGCATTTCGACTATTCCTGGAAAGAAGTATTTGATACTATCAAACATATGAAAACAACCTCTCACTACAAGCTGGAGTGGAAGGAGGTAGACGAGAAGAAAGTGAAGCACATCCTGTGCGAAAGGCATGAGTTCTCAGAGGAACGTGTGACAGCAACATTGAAAGAGCTGCACGAGAAGAACGAACAGCAGAGCCAGAAAGGCCTGGATGCATTTTTCTGAAAGAAGGATTACGCAACCTCGCGCTCTACTCTTCTGAGCCAGCCTTCAGGAGCAGGCACTTCACCTTTCTGAATCCCCGTATATAATTCATACATAGCCCGTGTATACTCCCCGATGTTTCCATCACCTACTTTTACTTCCGGATGATCTCTAAGATTATTTCTAATCCTTAACGGGAGGACATCCCCTTTGCAGATATAGGCGCCTACCGGAGAGATAACTGCTGCAGTCCCCAGACCGCCTGCTTCAATAATGCTTCCGTTCTCAATATTATTAAGAAAATCTTCTAAGGTAACATCCTCTTGTCTTACTTTCTGGCCGATGAT
>CAZTOO010000062.1:0-6061 GCA_964615215.1 uncultured Methanosarcinales archaeon | reverse complement strand
GCATGCCTGTGGTGTCATGCGCTGAATCTGAAGTGGAGCATGCCAAAGAGGAAGTGCAGAAAGAGATTGACGAAGTGATGATAGAGGTGGATGATGACGGCATCATCGTCAAGGCAGACACGCTGGGCAGCCTGGAAGCTCTGTGCAAGCTGCTCAAGGAACACAGCATCAAAGTAAGGAAAGCAGACATCGGGCCCATAACCAAAAAAGACTGCACTGAGGCGAAATGTTCACTCGAGAGCAATCCTCTCAACTGCGTCATCCTGGGGTTCAATGTGAATGTGGACCCTACGCTGACAGACACCTCATGCCTGAAGATCTTCACCAACAACGTAATATATAGGCTGATTGAGGACTACCAGCTCTGGCTGCAGGAGCAGAACAAACGCCTGGAGAAAGACAAGCTCGCATTCATGATGAAGCCTGTCAAGCTCCAGCTGCTGAAGACCTATATATTCAGGCGCGCCAATCCTGTGGTGATGGGTGTGGAAGTGGAGCTGGGCACCCTTAAGGCAGGTCAGCGGCTCATGAAAGCCAACGGCAGGCAGCTCACTGCGGTCAAGACCATCCAGAAAGAGAAAGAGAGCGTGGAATCGGCGAAGAAAGGCGAGCAGGTTGCAGCATCCTTTGAAGGCGTGGCTTTGGGAAGGCAGCTCCAGGAAGATGACGTATTATATTCATTCCTCTCAGAGACAGAATTCAGGAAGCTGAAGGAAGCGAAGGAATTTTTGAGCGCTGACGAGATAACAGTGCTCAAGGAGATTGCTGAGATAATGCGACAAGATCATCCAACATGGGGTATCTGAGTGATGCAGGAAGTATGTTCACATCAGGGCATATTTTTCTCATGACATCATAATAGATAGGATAATGCGTAATTGTTTTCACAAGCTGTTCATGGAGCGTATTTCTCCTCTGTTCATGTGCTACATGCCTTGTTTCTTGGTCAATATAGTTCACTTTAAGGCAGTTGGTCCCCAATACCAGTATCTCATAGACAGCATCATTATACAAGGAATCTTCGTTGGAAGGCAGACCGACCCATGCCTTGATATGGCCATATCTCGGCATATGCCTCTTATCCTCTACCCTGATGACATAATGGCCTTGCAAAGGGCCTGAATCAATACAGATATGACGTGATGATTCAAGAAGACGCCTATATAGGAGCTGACCTTTCAAGGAACGTAAAGAGGAGCTGAGAAGATTGATATTATCCTTAATATTGCCACGCAGGTCGTCAAGAAGCTCATCCTCAACTTTTTTTGATTTGACATATAACCCTATCCCTATCGCATCAGTTGATGCCATCACTGGATTTGACATGACATAATAGCAGATTTGGTCTACAAGGGATTGGTCGAGATCAGTGCGTGAAGGAAGATGCTTTACTGCAGCCCTTATTTGCGCTTTATTTGCAGACTGCATGACAGTAAAAGACCTCTGGACTGTCATGAGTGAAGGGCCCTCAGTATGGGAAAGGGCATGCTGCAGTTCCTCCTGCACACAGAGGAAAAGCCAGTACATCATCTCTTTTTGGGATATCCTTTCCCAGCTCTTTCCCCTGACAGCGACAGCAAGGACAGGAGCCTCCTCAGGAGTATGGGACTGGGAGGAGAACACACCGGGCGCTGTATAAAAAGTGGTATCGGTGACAACCTTCTTAGAATGCTGAGACGCAAATTTCTTTAATTCTTTTGACCGGAAAGAAGAGGCCCTAGGAGAGACAACTTGGGAATAATACATAGAATAGCTGAGCACATCTCTGACAGGCAATTCCATCTGCTTTGATAATTCCACAACACGGTCAGCGAGAGTGGAGTCATTGATGAATGAAACGTCATCCTGGAATGCAGAAGGCTCAAGACCTTCCATCGTGCGCAACGACGATCCTATAAGGCCAAGCGTCTGCTTCCACTGTTGCGGAAGGGCAAGGAAATACCCTTCAAAGCGCTTCATATCATGCGCAATAGGGACATCTTCGGGCGAGATGCCATTCATATCAGAATAGATGAAACGGGCTGTCGCATGTGCAGCCTCAAGGACCTCACCATACCTCTGTCGGAGATATGCAGTGACATTTCTCACAAAAATCTGTGAAATTGCCTCAGGGACATCATCAGCCCCTATGAAGTAAGAGAAACGGGAATCTGCATCGATAATCTTTGCAAAGACATCATGGATACGCAGCCGAGGGAGTTCGTGCAGGGCATCCAACGCCACGGCAGGAAGTTCAGTTTGGTAGTTGACACGAGAATCATCACCCCATAGCTCTTGAAGAAGCTGATCAATATCACGTTCTGTATAGTCATCTGGGCTTTTATTTCCATTAGGCGCTGTCATGCAATAAAATAAGCAAAATTACTTTATAAAGCTTTCTATAATTCACCACTTAGGAGTGGGTATATTGTGGTTATTCCAACCAAATCTTTATAAATCTAATAGAGAAGGCTTGGGAAATGCCGGATGGACAGATGTGGTTTGAGAAGTTAGGCTATGATGAGAATCCGTTCATCATCAAGCCGCTGGAACAGTATGAGCTGATAGGCTATGATGAGATCATAGGCAAGGCCATCACCCGCATCCATTCTTCCACCCTCACGTTCATCGAAGGCGACTACGGCACAGGAAAGACTTCTATCCTCCAGCAGATCATCAAGCGCATAGGAGGCAAAGGAAACATCCTCTATGTGGATGCCGACAGACATAAAGGAGCTTTTGATGTGGAGCAGATGCTCACGAAAAGGAAAGGCCTGCTGGGAAAGAAAGCACTGATGAAAGGCATCGTCATGCTGGTGGACGAAGTCGAGACACTGGACAGGAAGACTGCGAAGCAGATCAAGCATTTCTATGACAGCAACGTCATCAAGAGTGTTGTGTTCACCGGCCCTGACTATGAGGCAGTGGGCTTCCACCCTTCGATCAAGGAGAGGATAGGCAACGGTATCATCAGGCTCAAACCTCTTTCAGAGGAGGACATCATCACCATCGTCAGGAAAAGAATCGGGGAGACAAAGCTGATAGATGATGAGTATATATTACGTATGTACAAGGTGGCAGGCAAGACCCCCAGGAAACTGCTCATGATCCTGGAGAAGCTGTTCATCTACGCAGCAGAGCACGACATGACAAAGCTCAAGGACAAGGATTTCCACGAAGCGTTCTCAAGCGTATAGTTTTGTACAGGTCAACGTGATATATTCGCTCTGACCTCACAGCGACGAATCTGAAGAGTAAGCTTCCGTAACTGAGGCCTTTAAGCCGGAGGTCCCAGAGCCGTAAAGACTTAAGGCCCCAACACTACTCTTCGGAAGAAAGGTCAAAGGGAAAGAGAGAAAAGACTAATAAACAACATACCCTTACCGCAATCTATGGACCACATAACACCTATGAACAGCAAGGAGAGCAAAAGACTCATTGAACAGCTGAATGAGATGTTTGATGCAGGCCTGAATCATCACACCTTCCCTTATTTCCTGCTCAAGTCCTCTTCAGGCAAAGTCTATATCGTCAACAAGGAGTACGCAGGGATCCCAACAGAGAGGCTGCGCATCAACAATGCAGGCCTCTACTTCTGCGACGTGGAATCCGGCATACGGCTGTCCATCGAAGGCTCGCAGATCATAGGGAAGACTGCACAGAAGCATATCCTAGAGATGGGCAAGGAAGAGATACAGGGATGGCTCGTCGGAAATGACGTGAATATAAGAAAAGAGGCAGAGGACGGCACCTATCTTATACGGTATGGAAATGATTTCTACGGCTGCGGCATCCTCAAGGGCAGCAAGCTCATGAATTTCGTGCCGAAGATGAGAAGGCTGAACAATGTGGAGCAGGTATAGAGAACTGATTCTCGAGAAGATTGCTTGGATATCCTGATCTTTTTCTCAATCAGAAGAGTAAGCCTGAGATGCTTCTGCTTTTAGCGCCCTGTTCCCAAACCGTTAACGCCTAAGCTCTCCCCGGCTTACCCTTCTCCGTCATCGTAAGAAGAAGCAAGAAAAGAAACAACAAAGAAAGAAGATATAAATACTATAAAAGAACACATCCTCTCCATGAAAAAGAAACAGACAATAAAGAAAAAGCTCAGCCTTATCTACAGAACGCTTCTCAGGAGATACGGTCCTCAGGGCTGGTGGCCTGTCATCAAGGGCAAGCAGCCTCTGCCCACATACCATCCTGGAGACTATCTTTATCCGAAGACAGAGAAGCAGCGCTTTGAGGTGGTGGTGGGTGCCGTACTCACCCAGAACACCTCCTGGAAGAATGTCGAGAAGGCCATGAAGAACCTGAACGACTTCAGACTTCTTGACGTGAAAAAGATGGCCCGCATTCACGAGAAGAGGCTTGCCTCCCTCATCAGGAGCTCCGGATACTACAACCAGAAGGCAAGAAGGTTGAAGACAATAGCAGCCTACCTCAGAGAACGCCCACTCAGGACGATGTTCAGGCAGCCCACCAAGAGACTGAGGGAAGAGCTGCTTGCCATACACGGCATAGGCCCTGAGACAGCAGACTCCATAGTCCTCTACGCAGCAAGAAAGCCGATGTTTGTCGTGGACAATTATACAAGGAGGATCTTCACCGCACTGGGCCTCTGCAAAGCAAACGCCACCTATGGTAAGCTGCAGCGTCTCTTCATGAAGAACCTCAAAAAAGACTACAAACTCTTCAACGAATACCACGCCCTTCTCGTCGAGCACGCGAAACAGCATTACTCAAAGTCAGAGGGGGAGTTCTGCCCGCTGCGCAAGATGCTGAAAGGATAATTTCAAGGACATCCCCACCATAATCTTTATATAACCATTCTCATTTTTTCAGGGAAAGAGGGGATAGCATGAAGAAAGCGCTTATCACAGGAATAACAGGACAGGACGGCTCCTATCTTGCGGAACTTCTGCTGGAGAAAGGATATGCTGTCATAGGCATGGTGAGGAGGACCTCCACTGCCAATGACGAGAGAATCGCGCATATAAAAGACAGGATAACCCTAGTGCAGGGAGACCTGCTCGACCAGACCTCACTCATCAAAGTGATGAAAGAGCATGAGCCTGCGGAAGTGTACAACCTTGCCGCCCAGTCATTTGTCCCTGCTTCCTGGAACCAGCCTGTCTTTACTGCCGAGGCCACTGCCCTAGGAGTGACAAGGATGCTTGAAGCGATAAAGAACGTCAATCCGAAAATCAAGTTCTATCAGGCTTCCTCGAGCGAGATGTTCGGAAAGGTCCAGGAGACCCCGCAGAAAGAGACCACCCCTTTCTATCCAAGAAGTCCCTATGGCGTGGCGAAAGTCTATGGCCACTGGATAACCATCAATTATAGAGAAAGCTACAACATGTTTGCCTGCAGCGGCATACTCTTCAACCATGAATCTCCGAGAAGAGGGTTTGAGTTCGTCACGAGAAAAATCAGCGATGGTGTGGCACAGATAAAGCACGGCCTCAGGAAAGATCTCGCCCTGGGGAACCTGGAAGCGAAACGGGACTGGGGATTTGCCGGAGATTATGTCAGGGCAATGTGGCTCATGCTCCAGCAGGAAAAGCCTGGTGATTATGTCATCGCAACAGGAGAGACGCACAGCGTCAAGGACTTCTGCCAGGTTGCATTCAGCCATGTCGGGCTGGACTATAAGAAGTACGTCAGGGTGGACAAGGCATTCTACAGGCCTGCGGAAGTGACCCTGCTGCAGGGTGATGCGACAAAAGCGATAAAGGCCCTGAAATGGAAGCCTGAAGTCAGCTTCAAGCAGCTCGTGACCATGATGGTCGACGAGGACATGAGAAGGTACCAGAAAGCGAAAGAGAAGTAGCGTGACAGGAATGAAAGCGTTAGTGACAGGAGCAGGAGGGTTTGTCGGCCCCTTTCTCGTACGAGAGCTCAAGAGCAGGGGATATGGTGTTGTAGGGACAATCTTCTCTGAGAGCGAAAGGAAGAATGTTGGTGAGTGTCCTGCAGAGATCATGGACATCACAAACCTGAAACAGGTGAAAGACATATTCAATACACTGCATCCCGATCTCATCTTTCATCTCGCTGCAGTCAGCCATGTGGCCTACAGCAT
>CAZTOO010000061.1:0-6068 GCA_964615215.1 uncultured Methanosarcinales archaeon | reverse complement strand
GGAGATCCTGTCAGAAGCATCTATGCATGCGCGCATTACCTGAGCGACCTCTCAAAGATGAAAGGTATCGACGGAGATGCTGAGCTGGTGTTTGCAGCCTATAACGGAGGCCCCACACATGTGAGGAAGACCCAGAGGAAGCTGGGAGATGAGGCTTTCAGTAACATCAGGGGAGCGCTGCATGACGAGACAGAGGCATATGTCATCAAGGTCATGAGCAGAGTCGCTATTCTGCAGGACCACGAATACAGGAGCATGCTGGAGAAGCCGAAGGGGCAGGAGCAGGCTCTGAAACCTGCCGCTTAGGAAATTACTTATATCCGGGTAACAAAAACTATTTAAGTAACTAGTTTCTCTGACAGGGCATGTTCGACAAGAAAGAGCATCTCCTGAGGCATGTGGCGCAGTGCTGCGGCCTGTATGGCAGCTGCGAGACTTCTACGATAAGGATAGCCAAGAACTCCAAGCTGCCCCAGCAGACAGTCTCAAGAGTACTGCATGAGCTGCATAAAGCAGGCCTGATAGAGAAGAGCTCAAGCCCGAAAGGCATCATCCTGCACATGACGAAGAAAGGCATAGAGTTCCTGAGAGAAGATTATCTGCTTCTGGAAAAGCTGTTCAAAAGCAGAGAAAGGCTCACTATAGAAGGCAAAGTGACGACAGGCATGGGAGAAGGGAACTATTACCTTTCCAACACCTTATATTCAGCAAGGATAAAGAAGGCTATAGGGTTCTTGCCTTATCCAGGAACGCTCAACATCAGAGTGAAAGAAAGTGTCGAGAGAAGGCTTGAGATGACACCTGCTGTCAAAGTGGAAGGTTTCATGTCAGGCAAAAGAAGCTTCGGGGGGGCTGAGCTGTATCCTGTCATGATAAAAGACGGAATAAAGGGAGCCATCATCGTCCCTGAGAGGGGCCATTACAGAGGGACTGACATAGTGGAGGTCATAGCACCAGTCTATCTGCGCACAGCGCTGAAGCTGAAAGACGGAAAGATGTTTTCTGTGCGGTTGGAGGTGCGCGAATGAAGGGCAAAGGGATGATATGGGCAAGCATAGCCATAGCTGTCTCTGCAATACTGTGGGGGCTCGACGGTGTCGTGCTCACGCCAAGACTCTTCAATCTTGATGTGACGTTCATTGTCTTCATGCTGCACCTCATACCTTTTGCGCTGATGAACATCTTCCTGTTCAAAGAATACAGATATCTGAAAAGATTCAATCATGAGGATTATGCCTATCTGTTCCTCATAGCACTGTTCGGAGGGGCATTAGGCACGCTCTCCATCGTGAAAGCATTGATGCTCATCAATTTCCAGCCGCTGTCAATCGTTGTTTTACTGCAGAAGCTCCAGCCTGTGTTTGCGATTGCACTCGCTGCATGGCTCCTGAAAGAGAGGCTGACAAAGAATTTTGTCTTCTGGGCTTTCATCGCGTTGGCTGCAGGCTATACCCTGACCTTCGGGCTTGCACTTCCCAATCTCACGACTGGTGCGAACACCCTCTATGCTTCGTTGTTCGCACTGCTCGCAGCGTTCTCCTTCGGAAGCGCGACAGTCTTCGGAAGGAAGATACTGCTGAAATACAGCTTCAGAACAGCGACATTCTTCAGGTTCGGGCTGACGGCATTGATTATGTTACCCTATGTATTCGTAGTGGACAAGTTCCAGTTTGCACAGATAACGCCGATGAACTGGCTGTTCTTCCTGCTCATAGCAGTCACCACAGGCGGAGGGGCAATCTTCCTGTACTATTACGGCCTCAAAAGGGTGCCTGCCATGCTCTCCACGATGCTGGAACTCTTCTTTCCTGCCTCAGCCATCTTCTTCGACTATGCCTTCAACCACAATGTGCTGTCTGCTGTGCAGTGGATAAGTGCTGCAGTGATGGTGGGGGCTATCGTAAAGATCAGTGCTGACAAGAGCAGAGAGAACGGTTGAATCCCATTTCTTCTAGCACGGTGCTTTCTTTTCTGACGAAGACTCTCTATCCGAAAGCTTCTGTTGCGGGGCAGTTAAAGTCTGGCGTTTCCTAGGCTGTAACAGTCCAGCACTCCCCGCACTACTCTTTGGAAAAAGAAAAAAGGGAAGCAAAAGAGGAAGAAAGGTGAAGACAACAGCGTCCAAAGATACCATTTGACCTCAAAGTATTTAAAGAGAAACCTCTCCTTATGGTGCATGGAATTGCAGAACGCCAAAGGAACCAGAGATTTTCCCCCTGAGGAGAAGATACTCAGGGATGAAGTAGTTGGAAAACTCAAGAGAGTGTTCGAGAGCTACGGATTCAACCCTTTAGAGACACCAACTTTCGAGAAGATTGAGGTGCTGACTGCCAAATTCGCAGGCGGCGAGGAGATACTGAAAGAAATCTTCAGGCTGAGTGACCAGGGGCAGAGGGAACTGGGGCTGAGGTATGACCTGACTGTGCCTTTCGCGCGTTTCATCGGCATGAACCCCACGCTCAAGATGCCGTATAAGAGATATCAGATTGAGAGAGTGTACAGGGACGGGCCTATCAAGCTGGGAAGATACAGAGAGTTCTACCAATGCGATGTGGATGTGGTAGGGATAAAGAGCATGAGCGCTGATGCTGAGATGCTGGCGCTGATGGGAGATGTCTTCACCGCACTAGGCATGGATGTGACTATCGAATTCAGCAACAGGAAACTGCTGGATGCCATCATGAAGAAGGCAGAGGTGCCTGAGGAGAAAAGGACTGCTGTTATGCTTTCTCTCGACAAACTGAAGAAAATAGGCATGGAGGAAGTGAAGAAAGAGCTGCTCGGAAAAGGCTTTTCCTCTGAGATGATAGACAATGTCATGAAATATTTCTTCATCGGTGAAAAGAGCAATGAGAAAAAGGTGGAGAAGCTCAAGGAACTGTTGGGCGAGAATCAGGGACTGAAAGAGATTGGGGAAGTGCTCTCTTATGCCAAAGAGATGAAGTTAAAGAAGGTGATATTAAACATCTCTCTTGCGCGAGGGCTTGCCTATTATACCGGGACTGTCTTCGAGGCGTTCATCAACAATTCTGAGATAACCAGCTCTGTTGCAGGCGGAGGCAGATATGACAAGATGATTGGGGCCTATCTTGAGAGCAAGCAGGAGTATCCTGCTGCTGGAGTGAGCTTTGGGCTTGAAGTAATCTCTGACTACATGAAGCTGGCGAAGAAGGAGATGAAGAAGAGTGTGGGGGATGTCTATGTCTGTCCAATAAAAACTTCATGTTTCGGGATCGTGAGAGAGCTCAGGGAAGCAGGGCTGAATGCTGACATGGACCTCGTCGGCAAAGGCATCAGCAAGAACCTGGAGTTTGCCAACAAGTATGGGATACCTTATGTCATCATTGTGGGAGAGACTGAGATGAAAGAAGGGAAAGTGCAGCTCAAGGATATGAAAGAAGGGAAGCAGGAGCTTGTCTCCCTGAAAAAGGCAATCTCCATCATCAAGAAACAGTAGGTGGTAGTATGGTTGTTGTGAAGAGACTTGGAGTATGGTCAGTAGGAAAGATCAATGCGCTGATAGGATTGCTGGCAGGCATCATCATCGCCATCATCATGATCCCCTTGGGGTTCCTGGCGATAGGCTTTGGGGCTCCAGATGACGGCTGGGGACTGGTCGTGTATGGATTTCTTGCACCGCTTCTTTACGGAGTGTTCGGCTTTCTGGGAGGGCTTCTGTTCTCCTGGTTCTACAACGTCCTTGCGAGATGGATAGGGGGCATCGAGGTGGAACTGGAAGGGATGCCTGAGAGAAAAGTGAAGAAGAGATGAAGGACGCTGTCAGGCTGAATAACGGCGTAGAGATGCCTCTGCTCGGACTGGGCACCTGGAAACTGCTGCCTCATCAGGCTGAGAAAGCTGTCATGTGGGCGCTGGAAGCAGGCTATAGGCACATAGACACTGCGCGCATCTACATGAATGAAGGTGCTGTGGGAAAAGCCATCAAGAACTCCGGAGTGCCTACGTCTGAGCTCTTTGTGGTGACAAAGCTCTGGAACAGCGACCACGGCTATGAGAATGCGATAAAGGCGTGCAATGCCTCTTTGAGAAGGCTGGGGCTTTCTTATGTTAATCTGTATCTGATACATTTCCCTGTCTCAGGCAAGAGGCTTGAGAGCTGGAGAGGCATGGAGCAATTGTACAAGGAAGCGAAGTGCAAAGCCATAGGTGTGAGCAATTTCACGATACGGCATCTTAAGGAACTGCTTGCTGTGTGCAAGGTGAAGCCTATGGTGAATCAGGTGGAATTCAATCCCTATCTCTACCAGAAAGAATTGCTGGATTTCTGTGTGAAGAACAGGATACAGCTTGAGGCCTACAGCCCTCTGACGACAGGCAAGAAGCTGGACGATGAGAAACTTGTTGCGATAGCAAAAAAGTATGGGAAGACTGCTTCTCAGATCATCCTGCGATGGTGCATACAGCACGAGGTTGTTGCCATACCGAAGAGCAAGAGCAAAGAGAGGATTGAAGAGAACTTCAGGGTGTTTGATTTCAAGATAAGTGCTGCTGATATGAGACTTCTTGACGGATTCAATGAGAATCTGCGGTTATGCTGGGACCCCACTGATGTGCCGTAATCATTCAGGCTGGCTGATCTGTCCACTGCCTGTTATCTGGCTCGTGACATCAGGGCTTCCTGTGTAAAAGACGTTGCCGCTGCCTGAGATGACCATATCCAGCTTCTCCACTGCTGCAACATCTGCATTTCCGGAGCCTGAGATAGTGATTGCGCTCTGCTGGACTTTCAAGTCGAGGGCATGGACATCACCTGAGCCTGAAATGGTAAGGTCATGCTTCTGGGCCTTCCCTGCAAGATTGATAGTGCCGGAGCCTGAGAGAACGGTAGCGAGCGATTCTGCATCCACCTCAGTATCTATCTCTCCGGAGCCTGAGAGTGATATCCTCAGGTCTTTCGCCTTGAAAGAATCAGTCAGGATATTGCCGGAGCCTGAGAGCGTGAGAGAGGAGATCTCCGGTAAAGTGACGTAAACGATGATAGGACGTGTGGGAGTGATGCAGACATTGTCTTTCTGCCTGACGACAAGCTGGTCGTTGACGATGAGAGTCTGATAGTACTGGAGAATGTTGTCATCGCCCTCAAGAGCGACTGCATAGTCGCCCTGTTTCACAATCATGTGCTCTGAGCCTTCCAGAGCGATGCCAGTGAAGCCTGTCAGTACCCTGTCTTCTTTTACCATGATGCCGCTTCCCGGGATGCAGGGAGCGCATGACGCTGTGAGAAATGCGACGATAATCACTACGAGCAGACCATACCTCATTGAAATCATCCTGGGCAGAGAAAGTCCCTTCCTTTAAAAGCATTGTGCTTCAAACAGCAGTCATGCACTCCATGCCAGGGAAGAGAGAAGATGAAGCTGCTTATTCTTTTTTCTCATAACTTTTATAAAGAGTCCCTGCCATATAGGCTAGGAAACATCATGGCACTGGCAAAAGATACCCCAAGTGAACAGGCAAAACCGCCAATAAACCTCGAGACCATCACAGGCGAGGGATTTGACATTATCGCCTCATTGCATGCGATGGACCCCCGAAGACCTATCGAACAGGTTGCAGTGATGCATCTCCCACCTGGGCAGATGCTCGGATTCTATCATGAATTCGTACAACTGTATGTACGGTATGACCTGGCAGTGGAAGGAAAGTACTGGAAAGCTGAGGAATCTGCATGCAGCCATATTGCCGCAGCACTCAGAGACGCCAGTCCGGATACGGTGAACACCTGGATGACCCTGGTCCCAGAACTGCACAGGTATTCAGGCCACACACTTCAACACCACTGAGGGTCTGGAACAGAAGTCAGAGGTTACTGCTCTCTCCTTTCTGCAGGGAATTCTAAGACAGCAGCAGATTCAGGAAAGAGCTCTCCGGTGAATGCAGCCCTGTAGAACGCAAGGGCAAAGGGTTCATCCACTGGAAAACCTAATGCATCATGAAGGATCTTTCTCAGCCCGTCATTGTCAAACTCTTCATTATATAATATCTTCATGAGTGTGTCCCATTGGGGCTGCTGAAACGATGCCATAGTATAGCCATCTGTAACGAGC
>CAZTOO010000060.1:0-6075 GCA_964615215.1 uncultured Methanosarcinales archaeon | reverse complement strand
CACACCGATGATGAATTTCGCTCCATGGATAAGGGAAAGCGCACCGAGGGCCACACCGGTCCCCACAGCGTATCTTATGGCGTTTGTCTGCTCATAGCGCAACCAGAAATAGAGGAATAACGGCAGCCCCAGGAGTGTTGCCACTGAGGAGGATTTCGGGTCGATGGTGCCAAGCGTTCCCAGGAAGACAGCTGTGCTGAGAAGAGCCCATGATTTGCTTTTGAAGACCGCAATGCTGAGGAGGTACCACACCACCCCTGCCAGCATCAGGATGAGCAGAGGAAAATACAGGAAGACAGTATCAACCTTGAGCCCTGTCACTTTTACGGCAAATGCCTCGACGGCGAACATCCCGTAGGAGTAGTACTGTATCTCATCCACATAGAACCCATCAGACCATACTGGGTTGCCCTGCACGATGTTGTTCACAAATCCTCGGTCCCTGTAGAGATCTCCGCCAAACACAGGCCCTGGCACATGCTTATACTGGCTGATATGGATAGAATAGATGATGAACAGGATGATGAGTGCCAGGGTGAGAGTCCAGTCCTGCCAGGTGCGTTGTCGCAGCCATTCTGCAGCTCTCTCCCTAAAAGAAGAGGATTTCTGCTCTTTGCTCCCCTTATTATCTTTCGCCATCCTTGAAGCCAAAAATCCCATTTTATTTATAAATTCATCTGTTGATAACTTGTTTTCAGGAGGGATATCTTTATAATATAGTTGTTGTTCCCGTTTCTTTATCGTCATCAAAAAAGGTGTAGCTGTATGAGAGCAATCATCTTAGCAGCAGGATATGCCACAAGACTCTATCCACTGACTCAGAACCAGCCAAAGCCGCTCCTCCCTGTGGGAGGCAGGCCAATGATAGAGTACATTCTCGAGAAGATGGAGGGGCTGGGGAAGCTTAATACCATCTACATAGTCACGAACGCGAAATTCTATGACCATTTCATGAGATGGAAGGCGCGCTACCAGTCCGGAAAGGAGATTGTGATTGTGA
The DNA here is from genome assembly GCA_964615215.1 of uncultured Methanosarcinales archaeon. Lineage (GTDB taxonomy): Archaea > Nanobdellota > Nanobdellia > Woesearchaeales > CAZTOO01 > CAZTOO01. The sequence continues at coordinate 5,075 of CAZTOO010000060.1, read as the reverse complement.
ACGACAACACTGTCTCGAATGAAGACCGCCTTGGAGCAGTGGGCGATATCTACTACGTCATTGAGAAGGAAAAATTCTCTGAGGACCTCTTGGTGATTGCCGGAGACAACCTCTTTGGATTTGACCTCAAGCAGCAGTATGACTATTTCAAGCAGCAGAAAGCCTCTGTCGTTGCCTTATGCGACCTCAAGGACAAGAGCAAGGTCGCAGGCCTTTTCGGCGTGGTAGAGCTCGATTCCAAGAACAGGATTATCGGCTTTGAGGAGAAGCCTCTCAGGCCGAAGACCACCCTTGCGAGCACAGCCTGCTATTTCCTGAAGGATGCGGATCTTGAGGAATTGAAGCTGCTGATGAAGACAGGCCAGAAGCCTGACAATCTCGGGGACTTCATCAGGCATCTTTCTGCGAGGAAACCTGTCTATGGCTGGGTCTTCGACGACGCATGGTACGACATAGGCAGCCATGAGAGCTATAACGCAGTGAATGACATCTATAAGCAGAAGGTCATTGAGAGGAAGAGGGGGAAGAAAGAGTAAACTTTTATAAAAGAGTCTTTTCTGCTTTTTCTTTATGGAGCTTTATCGGGGAATGAGTTCGCTGGAAAAGAAGGCATGGAAGGCACAGGGATTTCTTCCAAGAGGTACGCTCTTTACGACTCACCGGCAGGAAGCGCTGGAGCTTGGTGTGAGGCATCTCTATGAAGGCGAGCTTGTCCTTGCCATGATTGATTTCGATGATGTGCTCTTCGATATCTTTTCAGGCGGAAAACCGCCTTTCTCAGGCGACTGGTACAGGAACCACAGGGACCTTTATCTGACTGAAGTGATTCTCTCTTTCAGAAGGCAGTCGAATATTCCTAGAACTTCTCCAGTAAGCTCACAATATTCCATATCTGGGTGCGTGTGAAGGGCTCGATGTTGGAATCCTCCCCCAGCTCATCAAGCTCGCTCAGCGCCTTGTTGATCTTGATGGACAGTTCCTCTGCACTCCTCAGGCAGGTGATGGTGTTTGCGATCCTCGTCTTGACGTTCTTCGGCACTGCAGCATCCCTCTGCAGCTCTTCAAGCGCATTGATCACTTCCTTCAGCTGGCCTGTCTCTTTGGGAGGCGCCTCTTTCTTTGTGCCTGCATCTTTGTAAGAGCTGTAATTCACAACCATCACCGTCACTTTATCTTCATGGCTGCAGCAATCTCGTCCTGCAGCGCTTTTGCCTTCTGCCTGATGGAAAGCTCCTGCTTCTCTATGCTCTTGATGCGCAATTCCGCGCTATTCTTCTTGTCGAGAAGGTCTTTCTCCATAGCCTCTTTGCTGCTCTTCACCATGATGTTGCCTACAATCTTGTAGCTCTCGGAACTTCCCTTCAGTTCGCTCAGCGCAGCCTCGATCTCCATGAGCTGCTGCTGCACCATCTGCTTCTGCTGCAGGAACATCTGAGAATTCTGCTCATACCTCTGGAGCTGCTCTATCTTCTTTTTTGTCTCTTCTTTCAGTTCCATGGTATTCGCCTGTCTTTTCATACACTATCAGCAGCTGGAGCAGTGAATTGATGGTGGCTTTCATGGCCACAGGGTCATCGGCACTGATCTTGATGAGCAGCATCTGCCTCTCCTTCTTCAGCTCGACTTTGCTCCTTCTCTTCGCGTTGAAATCCCTGAGCTCCGGAAGAAGGCATGCATAAAGCTTATTGTCGGCATGGACCTTTATCGTGCTTTCCAGTTTCATCGTGCCTTGACTTTGGTGACTGTGGTTCTCTGCTTGAACAGTATCTTGCTCCCGCAGTAGGGGCAGTGAATCCTCTTCTTGAGATACTGGTCTCCCACGGTCTTTTCGCAATAAAAGCATCTGTATTCCATCTTTCATACCTCACTGCTTTTGGGCCATTGCCTTGATGTCAAAAGTATATGCCTTGCCGGTGAATTTGGCCTTGCATTTCCTGCATTCCCAGATGCCTTTTGATGCCCTCCTGACGTCTACATAGCTGCAGTAGGGGCACTTATAGGTCTTCTTCTGCTCTTTCTCTATATTGCTGAGCCTTTCTTTTGTGGTCCTGCCGTATCGCGGGCCGAACCTTTTGAACGCTTTTGCGTGTTTTTCTGTCATACTTCACACCGCGCATGCAGTCATTTATTAATGTTTTCCTTTGCTCCTGTTATGCATCTCTCCTGTTCCCATGCTCTTGAATGGGGCTACCCAGATTCGAACTGGGGTCTTCTGGTCCCAAACCAGAAAGGATGAACCAAGCTACCCCATAGCCCCTGACGGGTCTCTAGGTAGTCTTCTAGAGATATCTCAAAAATCTGACGCTCCTTTTTAAATTTATCGGAAGAACCCTGCACTTCCCTGAGGATAAGTCATGTTTTCTGAGTGTAACATTTATAAAGCACCCTCCTTTCAAATGCTGTATGACCATCACAGACGAACAGGCGCATAAGCTGAAGAAGTTCATCAGGCAGCTGGACCAGTATCAAGGTAGGCATACCGAGCTTGTCAGCGTCTATATTCCAGCCGGCTATGAGATCTCTAAGATAGTCAATCATCTCTTCCAGGAGCAGGGCACTGCCACCAATATCAAGAGCAAGGCAACAAGGGACAATGTCATAGGCTCTTTGGAGAAGATGCTCCAGCATCTTAAGCTCTACAAGCAGACCCCCCCACATGGCCTGGCAGTGTTCGCAGGAGACACCTCGGAAAGGGAAGGACAGCCTGATATCAAGGCTTTCAGCATAGAACCTCCAGTACCTCTGAATCTGCGTCTCTATAGGTGCGACAAGACCTTTGTCCTTGACCCCCTGAAGGACATGCTTGACATCAAGGAAGTGTATGCCATGGTGGTGATGGATAGGAGGGATAGCATCATCGCTCTCCTCAAGGGCAAGACCATCATCCCGCTGGTGAAGAGCCATTCTGATGTGCCTGGAAAATTCAAGGCAGGAGGCCAGTCTGCCCAGAGGTTTGCCAGGAACCGTGAACTGGCAGCAAAGGACTTCTACAAGAGGATTGCTGAATATATGAAACAGCAGCTGTTGGGGAACAAGGAGCTGAAAGGCATTCTCGTGGGAGGCCCAGGCCCCACGAAATATGAATTTGTTGAAGGTGGTTACATCACCACAGAGCTCAAGAACAAGATCATCGCCATCAAAGACTTAAGCTATACGGAGGAGTTCGGCCTCCAGGAGCTGCTGGAGAAATGCCAGGATGTGCTCGCCAACGAGGAAGTCTCCAAGGAGAAGAAGATCATGAATGATTTCTTCCTTCTTCTTTCGACCAGGATGGGCATGGTGGCCTATGGTATGGCAGAGGTCAGGGCCAAACTTGACATGGGCATTGTCGCCACACTCCTGCTTTCCGAAGCGCTTGACGAAGGAATCATCGACGAACTTACTGAGAAGGCAAAGCTCCACGGCTCTGAAGTGAGGATCATCTCTGTCGAGACACGCGAGGGTGTCCAGTTGAAAGAGCTCGGCAAAGTGGCAGCAATCCTCCGCTATGAAGGTTAGTCAGGCATGGAACATCACTCTCTTCTCAAGGAAGCGTTCGTCCGACTTTTCCCCAACAGGGATCCTGAAGACTCTCATTTTATAGTGAAGTACACTGCGAAATTCTCAGACTACAATGCCAACATCAAAAGGTCCTCGAGATTCTCAGGCAAAACCACCTATGAGGTGCGGCTGAGCAGGCAATGGCAGGATGTCTCTGACGACATCGTCATAGGGATGATACAGAACCTTCTTCTCAGGCTCGAGAAAGTCAAGAGAAAAGAAAAGACACTTGAGATGTCCCTCTACGAGAAGTTCCTGAAGAATGTGCATATCGCAGTCCCCAAGACAAGACAGGACCCTTTCCTCAGCGATGTCTTCGACAGGGTCAATGAGAAATACTTCAACGGCCTGATAGAGAAACCAAACCTGGTCTGGGGAGAGGAATCAAAGCGCAAATTAGGCAGCTATGAGTTCGGCACAGACACTATAGCTATCTCATCCGTCTTCAGGAAGTGCATCAACACTCCAGACGAGGTCTTCATCGACTCAGTCATGCACCACGAGATGCTACATAAGAAGCTGAAGTTCTCCACCACAGCCCGCCGTTCCAGATACCATAGCACTGAATTCAGGAAGAAAGAGAGGGAGTTTGAAAACTATCCTGAAATAGAAAAGCGTATCCAGAGGTTTCTGAGGGAACGCAGAAAGTTCTTCCTCTTTCAGTGATGGAACATCGTCGCCACACCCAATTGCTCCATCCTTTCAGAGGTCATGTTGCGTATGGCTCTCTCGCTCGCACCCGGATGCTGCAGGTGAAAGACCTCATGCATGAGCACTTCCATGAATGATGCGTTATACAACGTATCTAACACCCTTATCCTTCCGATATGCGGCTCGCAGGTCCCCAATACTCCCTCCCCTAACACAGACTGCGGCACTTTCTCTATATGCGCTCCTGCAGGGATGTGCACGAAATAATCGCGAACATAAGGATCCCTGAACTCAGGCCTGTTCACATAGCTGTCGTATTTCACCAACGCTCTTTCAAATGCTGAAAGATAGCCCAGATCATTAAGTCCTGAGACATACTGCATCACTCCTTTGAGCGTCTCATACTGTTTCTTGTTTACAAAATATTTTTCCCAGGGTGTTGCAGAGTGAGAGAATTTCATATACTGCTGATCTTCGCCTGAGAAGAAGTAGCGTGCATCTTCTTTCTTGGCGAACGCTTCAGTAAGGACCTCCCTCACATCAGGCTCTTCATGCGTTATGGTCTCCTTAGTCGTTTCCCCTTTCTCCTCCTTCAATGCTTTCTTCTTCATCTCCTCCAAGAACATGAACTCCTGGAAGCTAAAACCTTCAGACCCCGCACTCTTTTTGCTTAAGCTCCCCACACTACTCTTCTTCGTATCCGTCGTAGTGATAGTGTCGAAAGCAGGAGTATTCTTAGCTAGACCAATGCCCAGGTCAATCACGATATCGTCCAATAAGCGTAATCTCTCACTCATACTGAAGCCTACTCAGCGCTGATTTATAATGTTTGTGCCTCTAAAAAGGGATTGAAAGAGGATGATGCCCTAATGCGTGCCGAACGC
>CAZTOO010000059.1:0-6199 GCA_964615215.1 uncultured Methanosarcinales archaeon | reverse complement strand
ACAGAACGGGATTTCATCAACGGAATAAAACAATATTTCAGCGAGAGAGACAACGGATATGCGTTCACCAGGGTATAAGGGAGGAACATGAACCCGCTGACAGAGCTGGAGAGCAGGAAGATACAGACGGGGCTTGAACTCAAGCTCATAAGCCTAGAGGATGCAGTGCAAGAGATGGAAAAGCATCCTTTGGATGACCTGGACACCTATCCTGAGGACATCAGCCTCCTGAACGAGACCGCAAGAATCATCGAGGAGTATCAGCAAGAAAGCTCTCGAGGCGGCTTATGGAACTCTTTTGAGAGGAGGATAGGCAGCCTCAAATTATCAGTGAATAATGCCGTCGTAGCACGTCTTGATAGGCTGGTCAACGACTACGAAGAGACAAAGGCGCATCTTGATCTTGAATTCTCATTCATGAGCAGCGACCAGAACGAAAAGGCATGGGTGTATCTGTCTACGATTGATGAGACATACACCTTGCTGTCAGCCAATGCATTATTCTCACAAGCAACAGCCAAGAACTCCCTGGTAGTAACCATGATAGCCGCATTGAAGAAAAAAGACTCTATAAAATCATTGCGGAGGCAGTGTGAAGAGAGGCAGAGAGAGATCACTGCATTAGAGCTTGCCGGCGCCGAGTATATCTCACTTGATCCTACGCAAGAATTCATCAGAGGCAGAAGGCCATCTGCGCGTCTGAATAAGCTATCGCAGGAATTCCATCACCTTGAGGGATATTTCTATTCTATCCATGATAAAGTGAACTATTCAGCAGCTCTTGATATCAATGCTGATATGGAAAGACTGAGAAACGCACCTCAAGAATATCTTCCTGTGATGCAAAGATTAGCCGAGAGCATCAAGAAGAACACAAGGCTCTTGGAGAGGGTGAGTGTGTTTGAACAGGATGTTGAAGGCCTGGAGTTCTACGAGGTCCTCGGCTATCTCAAAAGCCATAACATGGAAAGCCTTCTAGAAGCAAGAGGCATTCCGCACGTCGAGGAGATAGCATCAGGAAGAACTTCCCTCCATATCGAACGTCTCAGCAGACAGTATAACGAACTTTCCGAACCTCTGAGGGAGAAGACTGCGCGCATAGATGCAGCACTGCTACGATGCCTTGAACATTACACCAGAAACATAGACAGCATGGTCAGCAGCATCATCAAGCCTGAGAAGCCGCTTGAAGAGAAACATCAGCTCATGATCATAAGAGGCCAGGTCAATGATACACTTGCGGGATATGGAAAACTGTATGTCAGCACTGTACAGTATCAGCTTCTGGAAGGGGTGAGAGAAAGAATCGAGGAACTGCTCAGTCTGGTAAAATATAATCAAGAGATACAATCCTCTGTGGAGCAACTGGAGCTTATCAAAGAGCAGGGAGAAGGGTTCAATGGGAATGTGAAAGAAGCATTCCAAAGAAAAGAGCGCGAATTCTCTGAGAGTTCACTTTTTCCTTATTCTAGAGAGGATGAACGGCTCAATGCCTACCGATTAGGTATCCTTGAGGCTATCAAAAGAGGGTATAGGCTAGTCAATGAGATAGATGAGAAGAAGAGAGAGAACGAAAGAGAGAGAACTTCTCTTTCCGTAATCCCCCCACACATCAGCCAGTCAGAGACGCATAAGCAGTATGCGGAACTCTCAGGCATCGGGAAAGGGATATGCTCAGCTCTTGCTGAGAGAAGGGCGCAGGACTGTCTAACGTATGATAACCTGAGAGCGATACGGCAGCAGATCAAAGTGTAATAAGAGTCATTGAGCTTGGTTTGAGACTGCCGAAAATCTTCCGCCTGCGTCGGAAAATCTGACGTTTTTTTTGGATTATTCTTTTAAAGCTGCATGACATGAAGAGCATATGCACGAGATAAGACTCATCGGAAAAAACAGCGGGGCTGAAAGGGAATGACAAACAACCTATCACTATGGCTTTCACAGAGCCTGGAAACAGTAAGAAAGACTTTGGAAGAGAGCATACCGCGCTCACTGGAGATTCTCCATTCTATGCAGCAGTATGAGGGAAGCCTCCAGAGAGAGGAGTATAGGGAAGTTCAGCAGGCAGTGGAGAGTATGCGCATATGTGATCCATTTGCAGTGACTCCCTACAGGGTAGGCTGGGCAAGGCAGGAATTCAGCAGGTATTCGCCTGATGGACAGAAACAGGAACTGTTCAAGTGGATCATCAACAATGTCGACAAGCATCCGAAGACAGAATATCTCAACACCCCGGAAGAGACGATAGCAAAGGGAGGGAAATGTCTTGAGCTGGCGACCCTGTATGTGGCTCTGCTCAGGGGATTAGACCATCTTGATAGCCATCTAGGAAGAGTTCTCGTCGACCATAGAGGTATAGAGATGAAATGCGGGCATAACTGCGCCATCATCAGCTATGCAGGAAGAACGCCAGTCTATGTTGATTTTTTCCACTCGAAATTCGATACTGCAAATGGCAATGGGCTTCCTGTTGTACAGCAACTTAGCGATGCTGAAGTCCGTTCAATATACAGAATCCCGAGAAAAGGGTAAGGAGGAAGAGACCATGAGCATAGTACGAGTGCATCTGAATCAATTACGCAACATAGATATCGCCGATCTGATAAAGAAAGAGACAGGAAGCGAGTCTTCGGCTGTCGCCTATTGGACAGGCAGGACAATCTGCCACGACTTTGACCAGAACTATTCTGCACGCATCATCTCAGGCTCTGAGACTTTCGAACAGCTCCTCAAGCAGCTGTTCAGGACTTATCAACCTACAACAAGTGAGCAGAGAGAGACCTATAACACTATATCCGACAAGCTGGCGCAGGAGAGGTATCCCGATCAGTTCAATATGCTGTATGTGATAGGAGAACACGGCCGTGTCCTGGAACAGTCAGGAAGACAGCATTGTCTTATCAGGGATACCATAACACCAAGGCACCTGCAACAGGAGGGAGGAGGATTCCTGCTGGATATGAACCATCACTATTACAGTGAAGAAGCTGCGAGAGGGGTGTGAGCACCATTATAGACAGCCTGGGATATATCGCACGCACAGCAAACAACAGGGAAGTGAGAGGCTGGAAGCAACACCTACTGGACGGAGGCAAGGCAGTAATTATCGGCGATGACACGCTCGCCTATTCTGTCCTCAAGAGCCTTGCCGGCCTCGGATATGGTATTGGACGAGAAGGCGGCTCTATTAAACTCCACGCTACAACGAAACACAGCGATAGGCCTCTCTTCCTTTCCCCTGTCCAAGATTCACATCCTTTCTTTCGAAGGAGAGGGGTGGGGAAACTCTCTGAAGTCAATCCGTATATCAGCGCATCAGTCACACAGGATCTCTCTGAGGCATTACATGCAGATGCTGATGTGTATCTTCTGCTCGGGAATGATATTTCTGTAAAGGAACAGGTGCTTCAGGAAGTACGGAGAGATAAAGACAGGTATGCAGGAAAGACTTTCATCTCGGCCTCAAGCTCCAGAGAGGACGCCAGCATCATCGTCGCCAGAACACCGGATCTGGTAGGAGGGATCCTCCTCCAAGAGTTTGACGGCCATCAGCAGTATTCATTGACATCAGGCTATCTGACTCCGTTGATATTGGAAGAGATGAGAAGGCATCATTTCACGCTGAACAAAGAGTTCTTTGACGAGTTCCAGGGAAAGACAAGGCAGGAGAGAGACTATGGGCTTGAAGAAAGGCTGAACATCTCACGTTTTTCAGGTCGGCTGCACTCTTCCGGAAGATTCAAAGGGTTCTCGACCACCGAACTTTTTCCCCGGACCGACTCACTGAGACTCCTTTTTGCAGGAGCAGGCGGCGTAGGGTTCTTCGACATGTACAATACGCTCCTTGACACGCTGGAACTCCTGCCGCAGATAAGGCAGATAGAGATAGAGGTCTATGACCCTGATGTTATCGAGGAGCGGAATCTCTATGCACAGGTCATCTATTACGGATACGGAAATGGGGAGAAAGAGGGATTCAAGGCAGAGGTCATTGCAGAAAGACTCAGACGCGACCCACAGATCCAGATACATCCCCATAGGGAACCGGTCACCTATGAAAAGCTGGTTGCAGCAGGGAAGAGGTATGATGCTATCCATTCGAATGTCGACGAGAATCAGGCAACGAGGGAATTGCTCCAGTATGCCCTCGCATCTGGGACGCCGTGGATAAGAGGCTCCATCACCTCAGATTGCGCCTATTCGACGCTCTCTGTACCTGGAGGCAAAGTACCATCCATACCCGTGACTGAGAAAGCGCATGTCAATGACGGAGGCTGCGGAGGTATCCATATCACTCCTCGCACCATCATGATGAATGAGTTTGCCGGTGTCAACAATGCAAATATGCAGATGATGCTTGCCGGAGGCATCAGTCCTCCCTACATCTCCTGCAGCTATGAAAGCAGGTCTCTGCAAGCGGGGAAGATCTGCACAACCTGAGGCATACCATGTTCAGAACACATCAAAAGAAGGACAGCCTTGAACAAAGGGTCGAGTCGATGCACATCACTACCGAAGCGCTCACCAAGCTGCAGAGATATGGGCTTCTGTTGAGGAACCTCATAGGCATGGACATAGAATTCCCTTTCTTCCTCCTCCAAGATGAGGAAGAGAGCAGCACGGTAATCAGTGACGTGTTTGTCCCGCATTATCAAGGGAGTCTTGGCGGCCCTGTCCTCACATCATCGAGAGTGATAAGTCCGCTCTACGACGATCTCATTCTCTCAGTACCAAAAGGATCTATGGTGCTTGGTGAGGGACATTCTCACGGCCAGTATCCGGTAAGGCTGGCAGGCAGCGCATCATCATTCACTGATGACCAGGATTACGCGACGTTTGAGATGAATGTAGCAGCAGCACTCTCACAGCACAGGAGAACACATCCCGAGAAGGAGGATTCCGCTTTCTGCTATTTCAACCTGATCATCAACAGAGATTTCTATACTGCAGGACTATCTTCCCTGCAAAAGGGGGCTGACTACTATGGTGAAGCAAGGATAGGCGGGAAAGGCCTGGATACAGCATATGTGCCACATATAAGAATTCAGGCCATTGAAGAAACGAGAGGCATAGTAATGGACGAAGCCGAACTGCTCAGGCAGCTGGGATATCTCCGTCATGAAGGCGGGATGATAAAGGATTTGCCTTCATTTCCCACAACCATAGCATATGATGACCTGCAAGAGAATAAAGAAGAAGGGGATACACTGAGCGGCATCTGGAGCGAGCTGAGAAAAGCAAGAGTGCTTTCCTGTGAGAGCATGGCAGGCACTGGACGCCTGGTCGGAAACATAGATCAGGATGAAACCCAGAATACGTCGACGCAGGATACCCTAGCAGTCTATAGGAAGAACGAGACTGGAGAAGAAAGCCCTAACACACTAAAGCCTGGGGTGAGTGATACTCCAAGCCTGAGAGAACAGCTGCTCGACAGCTATCTTGAAGTGGTGAGGCTACGCAAAGAGGCAGGGGAGTATGACCCCGGCCGAAGACAGCCAGAAAATGTCTCAGAGAGTTCTACCGTAGAGATAGGAGAGGGGGGAGGAAGCACACTGGAAAAGACTGTCGAGGCAGTGAAGGAGATAGAAAGATTGAGGCAGGAGACTGGCCCTGCAGATAAGAAAACAGAAGAGAGAGAAACGCCCACCTATCAGCGACAGCAGGAAAATCCTGGAGAGAAACCTGAGTATGTGAATGGCACTCCTGGCGCTGTGAAAATCCAATCTCCTGAAACACAGGCTGAAACATATGTGACGGAAACACCGCAGGAGGTGCATGCTGACAGAGCCTTTCTTAGTGTGCCGCAGCTCGTGTCTCGCTATAACGCTCTACAAGGCGACAGAAGAGCGAGGAGAGAGATCCGAAACCCAACTTTAGTGAAGATGGTCGAAGATGAGAGGATGGCTTCTTTCTTCGGTGAAGTCAAAGATGGGAAAATAGAGCTGAAAGGGTATAAGGACCACGGCACCATCAACAGTGATGGAAGCGTATGCAGGCTCGAAACGTGGGGCAACGGCTGCTACAGGATGGTGAACACCGAACGTCTGTAGGGATTCTGTTCACACGAAAAAGAGAGCATGGCGGATTATTCCTATCAGAATAATACCTGCACGTATCTTTATATAGGAGCGCTAAGGAAGGGGAAGACACGACAATCTAAGGAGGGAAACACATGGCAAAGAACTTCTTTTTCACATCT
>CAZTOO010000058.1:3699-6297 GCA_964615215.1 uncultured Methanosarcinales archaeon | reverse complement strand
CTATACTACACTCTGTTATTTCATCCCTTCTTTTTGTCTAAAATCTTAAATAATACCCTTGAATTCCCTCAGAGCCATATATCATCATAGTATCGGGGGATTAACGGAATGAAAATAGCTCTCTGTCAGATTAACCCCATCATGGGAGATATCGAGCATAATCTGCGTCTGATAAAGGCAAGAATTGCCGAGGTCAAGAAGAAAAAACTGAATCTTGTGGTCTTTCCGGAACTGGCCATTACTGGCTACCCTCCTTTGGACATGGTGTTTGAGAAGGATTTTGTGGATGCCAATCAGAAGGCGCTGAAAGACATTGCTTCCTTATGCACCTCTTTCTCAGCGATTGTCGGCTTCATAGAATCACGGGACAGCAAGCTCTACAATGCAGCAGCATACCTAGAAGCAGGCAAGATCAAGTCCATCTCACGGAAGACCAATCTCCCTACTTACAGCGTGTTTGATGAGGCCCGCTATTTCGAGAAAGGGGAGCCTTCCATTACACAAATCAGCAATCTGAATGTCGGCATCCAGATATGCGAGGACCTCTGGGACAATAATTACCCTGTAAAAGTCATGTCCATGCAGCGTGACATGGGTGCAAAACTGATTATCAACCTCTCAGCGTCCCCTTTCTATGTGGGAAAGAATGCAGAGCGCATAAAACTGATGAAGGAAAAGGCCAGATACAACAACATGCCTATCCTTTATCTCAATCTGGTAGGTGGGCAGGATGACCTGACGTTTGACGGAAGGAGCCTGATAGCTGACAAGAACGGAAACATCCTTGCCATGGGCAAGTCCTTTGATGAAGATATGATAATCCTTGAGCTCAATCCTGACACTCTTTCCCTCAACCTCATCAAAGGCAGTGACATAGTGATTTCAGAAAGGGAAGAGGAGATCTTCCAGGCTCTGAGGCTCGGCACAAGGGACTACTTCCTGAAATCAGGCTTCAAGAAAGCAGTCATCGGCCTGTCAGGAGGCATTGACTCTTCATTGACAGCAGCGATTGCTGCAGAAGCGTTGGGGAAGCACAATGTGATAGGTGTATCTATGCCTTCATCCCTGACGTCTTCAGCATCTCTCGAAGACGCAAAGAAGCTCGCAAAGAATCTCGGCATCAAATTCTACACTTTCCCTATCCAGAAGCAGGTCGCTTTGGCCCAAGATATCTATAAGAAGACCTTCGGCAAGTATAAGCAGGAAGTCACCCTTGAGAATCTTCAGGCAAGGGAAAGAGGCATTATCCTCATGGAGATTGCGAACGACCTCAATGCCCTGGTCCTTGCGACAGGCAACAAGACTGAAGTGGCATTAGGTTATTCAACTCTTTATGGAGACATGTGCGGGGGCCTCATGGTGATTGGCGACTTAGACAAGCTCCAGGTCTATGACCTCTCAAAGTTCTACAACAGATACAAGCGCAGAGAAGTCATACCAAAGCGCGTATTCGAGAAGACACCGACAGCAGAGCTGAAGAAAGGCCAGGTTGATCCTTTCGATTATAATGTCACAGTCCCTATAGTCAATTACATCCTTGACGGCCTGGACGTGAAGCAGATAGTGGAGAAAGGCTACAAGAAAGCAGATGTGGTCAGCCACTACAACATGATCAGGCGCTCAGAATACAAACGCAGGCAGGCACCTCCAAGCTTAGTCATAAGTGAAGTTCCTTTTTCAACGATGGGACGAAGATATCCTTTAGTGAATAGGTATGTGGCGAATGTGTAGTGCTCTTTACTCCAGTATATCCAAAATCAATTTCTTATCATTCAGCGTGAATAAGTGCACACCAGGCGCTTCCTTCCTGAATCCGGCAATCACGTTCTTGGCATACGCGATTCCGAACCTATAAGACTCTTCATCATTCCCATCAAGTTTCTTCAGCTCTTCCATGAGTGGCGAGGGCACTTTCACGTCAAAGAATCTCTCTGCCGATTCAGCCTGTTTAAAGGAAGTCAAAGGCCTGAAACCAGGAATAATGGGGATCTTTATTCCAGCAGCACGCAAAGCATCCCTGTATTTCTTATACGTATCCACATCGAATATCATCTGGGTGATGATAAAGTCAGCGCCACTCTCCACTTTCGCTTTCATATGCCGTATCTCGTCAGCAATCACATCTTCAGGATGGCCTGCAACAGCAAGGCAGAAGTCTTTCTTAGGTCCCTCCCTGATTCCATGCACTCTGTCCAGATAAATGCCGTTATTGAGATTCCGTATCTGCTTCACCATCAGATACGCATGCGGATATTCTCCGACAAATTCTTTCTTGTCCATGCCTGCAGGAGGATCCCCGCGAAGACAGAGGATATTTTTTAAACCAAACAGTTCATGGTCAATCAGCATGTTCTCAATCACGAACCTGTCTTTCTCTCTGGTGGTGAAATGCGCAAGAACCGGAACATGGAACCTCTGCTGTATGAAAAAAGAGATAGGCAAACTGCCGCCTCTCTGGCTGCCTCCGGCTCCCATGGTGACAGAGAAATAATCGACTTTACTTTTTGTAGTCTCCACTATCTCAAACACAGAGCTTACATCAGTCCCGTTCTTTGGCGGCACCAGCTCTACAGAGACGAGGAACTTCCTGGCATACAA
>CAZTOO010000058.1:1259-3689 GCA_964615215.1 uncultured Methanosarcinales archaeon | reverse complement strand
TCCCATGAACTCCCTTTCCTTTAAATAGCTTTCTCCAAAAACCATTCGTATGAGAATATTCCCTATAGCAATCTTTTTAAAGCACGTGTCTTTTAGAGGCAAAAATGGTAAGTCTCACTCATCCATTCCTTAGTCTCTTGAAAAGACGAATAGTAATCTTCGACGGCTCTTTTGGAGCCTATCTGCGTGAGATGGAGATTCCTAAAGAGGCATTCCAGGGAGCTGAAGGGTTCTTAGAGATACTGAACACCACTAAGCCTGAGATCATCACCCAGGTGACTGAAGCGTATTTCAGGGCAGGCGCCGATGTTGTGCAGACAAACACCTTCACAGCAAATCCTCTGAAAGTTGTAGAATTCGGATTTCCCAGAGAAAAAGCCTATGAGATCAACAAGGCGGCGGCAGAGATAGCAAGAAAAGCAGCGAAGAAGTTCTCCACAAAGGAAAGGAAGAGGTTTGTCAAAGGCAGCATCGGCCCTTCAGGGTTCCTCCCTTCATCCACAGATCCTGCACTTTCAAACATTACCTATGACCAACTGGTGCAGAACTATTATGAGCAGGCACTGGGCCTCATAGACGGCGGCATAGATATGTTCATCATAGAAACACAGCAGGACATCCTTGAGACAAAAGCCACCATAACCGGCCTGAAGAAAGCGATGACTGAGAAGAAGAAACATCTGCCCATCATCTGTCAGGTCACGTTGGATATCAACCAGAACATGCTGCTAGGTACCAACATCCAGTCAGTCCTCACCACTCTCTCCTGTTTTGACATCGACGTCATAGGCCTGAACTGTTCCACAGGCCCGAAAGAGATGGCAGACACTGTGCGCTACTTATGCGCAAACACTTCCCTCCCAATCTCAGTCATACCCAACGCAGGCCTTCCTGTCAATGAAAAAGGAAAGACAGCCTATCCTCTGAAAGCAGAGGAGATGCTGGAATACATGAAACTGTTTGTCTACGACTACGGCATGAATGTCGTGGGAGCATGCTGTGGCAGCACCCCTGCGTTCATAGAGCTGATGGAGAGGGAGTTCTACGGAAAGAAACCTAAGACAAGAGACGTCACCGAGACGTATGCGGTCTCTTCAGGCATGATATCAACAGCACTGGAACAGGAGCCGAGACCTCTTCTCATAGGAGAGACAACAAACGCCACTGGCTCAAGGAAATTCCTGAGACTTCTCAAGGAGGAGAAATACGAGGAGATCATCGAGATGGCAAAATCCCAGACAGAATCTGGCTCGCACCTGTTGGACGTCTCTGTGGCTCACAATGATCTTGAAAAGCCAGAATCTCATTATATGCAGAACGTGATCAAGCTCTTGTCGAACACCGTCTCAGCTCCCTTGGTGATAGATTCCACAGATCCGAAAGTCATGGAAGCAGCTCTCAAGCTCTATCCGGGAAAAGCCATGCTCAATTCCATCAACCTCGAGGGAAACGGAGAGAGGATACATGAAGTGTTGAAGCTCATAAAGGAATTCGGGGGGGCAGTCATCGCTCTCACCATCGACGAGAAAGGCATGGCGGAGACTGCAGAGAAGAAGTATGAGGTGGCAAAGCGCATCCATACGATCTACACGAAAGAGTACGGATTGGACCCGCAGGAGCTCTTCATCGACACCCTCACCTTCCCTCTCACGACAGGAGAATCCAAATACAGGAATTCTGCCGTCGAGACCCTCAAAACCATCCAGATGATAAAGGAACGCCTCCCAGGCACAAAGACAAGCTTAGGCATCTCCAACATCTCTTTCGGCATCCCAGTGGAGGCGAGAAAGCTCCTGAACAGCATCTTCCTCTACCATGCAGTGCAATACGGGCTTGATGCTGCCATCATCAATGCCGCCCACCTCATACCCTATTCAGACATCAGCGACGAGGAAAAGAGGCTTTTTGAAGACCTCATCTTCAACAGGGATGAAAACGCACTACAGAGAGTCATCGAATACTGCAGCAAGACCACATTCAGGGAGGAGAAGCAAGAAGAGAAGTCTGATGCTCCGGTCGAGGAGAGGATTGCGAACAACATCATCATCCGGCGGCACACGAATCTCATAGAAAATCTCGAGGAGGCAAGGAAGGCATATCCTGCAGTCGAGATCATCAACACGCTCCTCATCCCAGCCATGCGTGAAGTCGGCGACAGATTCGGAAGAGGAGAATACATCCTGCCTTTTGTCCTCGAAGCAGCAGGCATCATGAAGAAGGCTGTGGCGCACCTGGAGCAGTATATGGAAAAGACAGACTCCTACACACAGGGCACTTTGGTTCTTGCGACAGTATACGGAGATGTCCATGACATCGGGAAGAATCTCGTCAAGACCATCGTAGGCAACAACGGGTTCAAAGTCATTGACCTTGGAAAGCAGGTGCCCGTCCAGACCATCATCGAGACTGCAAAGAAGGAAAAGGCAGATG
>CAZTOO010000058.1:0-1249 GCA_964615215.1 uncultured Methanosarcinales archaeon | reverse complement strand
TGTCATAGGGCTTTCAGCGCTTTTAGTCTCAACATCGAAGCAGATGAAGCTGGTGATAGGGGAGCTTGACAGGCAGCATCTTGAGATTCCGGTGATGCTCAGCGGCGCATCCATCAACGCACGATATGCAAAAGAGATAAGCAACCTCGACGGCCGCAAATACAAAGGAGGAGTTTTCTATGCCAAAGATGCGTTTGAAGGCCTTGCTCTGATGCAGAAGCTGACATCAGACAGGAAAGCAGAGCTCATGCAGGACTACCTCAACGACGTTCCTGAGCTTACCCGGGAGAAGCCTGTTGAATATCTTGAGCGTCCTATCCCTTCCATCGTTTCAGTTGGCATCCCTAAGCCGCCTTTCATGGAGACCAGGATATTCCATGTCCAGCTTGAGGAGCTCTGGCCTTATCTGAATGAGAACATGCTCTTCCGCTATGGGTGGGGTCTTAAAGGCACGACCATGGAAGAATACCAGAAGTACGTCAAGGAGAGATTCCATCCTCTTCTCCAGAAGCTCAAGAAAGAGGCAAAGGTATGGCTGCACCCCTCAGCAATCTACGGCTATTTCTCCTGCCGTGCAGACAATAACCGCCTTATGGTGCATGACAACGGCAATGCCTTGGTGACATTCACCTTCCCGCGCTACGCAAAGTCTCCCCATACAGCTCTCACTGATTATTTCAGCAGCAGCGAGCATGATGTCCTGCCTGCGTTCCTTGTGACAGTGGGCTCAGATGCAGAGCGCTATGCTGCAGAGCTCAATGAGAAAGGGGACTATGCAAAGAGCCTCTATGTCTCGTCGCTGGCAAACTATGCTGCAGAGGCATTCGTGCGTTTCATGAAGGAGAAGATCATGCAGGAGTTAGGCTTCCCCAAAGAGCAGGGCCGGTTCTTCGCCTTCGGCTACCGTGAGTGCCCGGACATGGAACAGCAGAAGAGGCTCTATGCGCTGCTCGACGGAAAGCGCATCGATGTCTCCCTTACCCCTTCCTACCATCTCGACCCTGAGGCATCCTCAGCAGGATTTGTCATCTACCATAAGGACGTGAAGAACTGGACATAAACCAACATTTTATAAAACACACTTTTCTTCTTTCTGCTATGGACATCCTGGAATTCGACCCTTCCCTGAAAGGGAATCCCTGCTATTTCAAGTTCAGTCTGGAGACTCAAGGTCCTATCCCGCTCTCAAGACCAGTCCTCAATGAGGCTGCAGTGAAGCATATGGGATGGGAGGGGGAAGCGATCGGCA
>CAZTOO010000057.1:2694-6409 GCA_964615215.1 uncultured Methanosarcinales archaeon | reverse complement strand
TGGAAAGATTATGACGATACTTGTCAGGCGGAGCATTGAGAGTGACTACTGGCGAGAGGAAATCAGCAGAAGTCCAGGTGATGTTCATGTCGAGCAGGCTGATGATGCGGGTCTCATTAGTGGAGAAGAACACCCGATAGAGCAATGAACGGCCTGAGACAGGAGAGCTGAGGTTGGTGCCGTTAGTGACATTATACCAGATACCACCGCCATTGGGTGAGAGCTGGACGGTGATGTTGTTTCTTGTATTGGTGTTGAATTCGTTCCATGTTATGTTGAGGATGCCGGTGATGTTTGTCGTCGTGTTGATGGCATGGGCAGTGAAATTCCCTACGGTGGACATGCCGCTGGCATTGCCTGCATAATACACAGGATAGGTGTTGCCGCCGAGGAGGTAATTGTAGTCTAAGCGTATCCTTCCAACACCGCCGTCGCCACCATTCCTTGGAGTTGCTCCCGGAGGCACATATCCGCTACCATTTGTCGCATTCGCAAATGCAGTCCTGCCTCTTATCGTGCTGGCAGTGACCCAGATGGTTCCGCCTGAACCACCTCCGGTTCCATAGCTGTAGCTTCCTGTGCCATAGCCTTGGCCATCCTGGCCGCTGCTTTCTATAGTTCCAGAGACATTGAGGGTATAGGCATAGATAAGGACAATGCCTCCCCCATCTCCTCCGTCACCTGAACCGCTACCACCTTGATAGCATCCGCCACCACCAGAGCCGAAATAGATCTTGCTCAGGCTTGCTGAGCCATAAGTATAGCCTCCCTGTCCGACAGCAGCGCCGCCTCCGTTCCATGAGTCACTATCCTCTCCGGCTGTGCCGTAGCCTCCGCCGCCGCCAGTGACATCTATTCCTCCGCCACCTTCGTTCGGGTCGTCTCCAGTCGGATTTCCAGAGTACAGCCCGCATGCACCCATACCCTGGTAGCTCTCGCCCTGCTCACCTTCGCCGTTGCCACAGGCAGAAGGTGTGCCATGCAGCCCTCCCCTAAATCCTTTCTGGGTGGTGTTGATAGAGCCATTGACATAGGTCTCATATGCCCTGAAGACAACAATGCCTCCAGTATAGCCGTCCCAGGCAGGAGCTGTGATGCTGCCGCTGGAACTGACCATGAGTGTGGTGAAGTGGGGCACCCTGACTACTTGCGTGGCTGTTGAAGGATCTGCATTGAAGGTGCCAGAACCGTAAGTATTTGTCAGAGCAGTATCGAGCGTCAGGCTTGCGGTGCCGCCGCCTGAGACTATGGTCCTGAACTCATAATTCCCTGCTGCTCCTGTGCCGCTACCGTTCTGCATCTGGATGATGAGGACCTCATCGCCGTCTGAGAACTCGGTGCCGTCAAAGACAGTGATGACGCTGTCTCCGGCATTCTCGTTGCCTGTCAGATAGGTGTAATTATTGACATAGGTGTTTGCCGCTGTCACGGTGAGAGCACCATCACTGCCGTCGCCGATGACGGAAGATGGTGGGGAGAGACTGACATTGCCTCCGCTCACAACCAAAGAATGTAGGATAGAGATGCTGGAATTGTCATCGTACGCATCATAATACCTGCCGTTCATGTCGACAGTGAAGGAGCTGGAGGCGCTTCCCCTGTTGTTGGAGGAATCATTCGCATACACACTAACACTATGGCTGCCTTCTTCCCTGACCAAGTAGGCAATCTGCGTGCCTGTACAGCTTCTGCAGATCGTGGTGTTGGTAAGACCTCCATCCAGGGTGTACCACAACGTATCCACACTCTCATACACGGTAACGTTCAGTGGAGGTGTATGATCTCCGATCGTTCCGGACGGAGAGTTGATGGTAATGGCTGGCCTGTTCATGATGAAAGTGAAATTGGTGGCATTGAATGCGCAAGTGCCTGCAGTGTCGCAGCAGTAGGCGTTCCATGCATACGCGCCATTGGGGATGGATGTCAGGTTCCATGAGAGATTTGCCTGCTGTCCTGCTGCAGAGAGTGTCTGGTTTGCAGCCCAGCTGCCTGAGATATTAGTCCAGAGCGTGCAGTTGTTCAGGTAGCCGTTATCGCTGACCGAAACATTGAACTGCACCAGAGGCGTCATGCTAATAGTGGAGCCCGTAGGCGGCGCAAGGAGGCTGACCAATGGCGCGATGGTGTCTGTAGCATTAATCCAGCTCATGTCTGAAGCAGAATAGTTCTCATGGTCGAGGAGACAGGTGATGTTGTTGTTCGAGACTGCAGAATAGCTCTTGAAGTACGTGACTCCAGGGCCGAGAGTGCTGTTCAGCACTGCTCCATTCTCGTAGATGGAGATGTTTCCTGAGGTTGGCGTGGTGAGGATGCAAGTCATGTTCACAGCAAAGCTCACATTCTTCACATAATCGTCTGTAGAACCGTTCACATACAATGCGATAGTCCCAGCAGCTTTTGTGATATTATAGCTGGAAGCGTTGTAGCCATACGAATAGTTTGCTGTCTCAGTGACATTGCAGACATAGCCATACGTGCCTGCGCCAAGAGTCACATAGGCATCTATCTCATCTGTAACATTGGTGTTGTTCCTGTAGAGGTTCGCTGCAGCCTCAGGATTGTTGCAGCTGCAGGAGGCATTGACAGCAGTCCCGAACACTATCGGCGACACTGGATTGAAGGAGAGAGAGCAGTTCGGAATTGCCTTGTTCGTGACAATCAAGGTGTTCGATACTGTGGCAGCACTGTAGTTCTGTGATGTGGTGGTGTTGCAGATGTAGGTATAGGTCCCCACAGTCAAGGTCTGGAGATCAGATATCTGGCCGCCGATAGAGCTGTTCAGCAGCGTGTCATTCCTGTAAAGGCTGTAATTCGACTGGTTGTTGCTTGAATAGCACGTCACATTCGTGCTTGTTCCCAGCGGAACAACCCAGGAAGTGTTAGCGACTAGAGTAAGGGTGGTCGTCGCCCTTGCTATGGTAAAGAACCACGCCGGTGTGACATTCCATTGGTTGCGTGAGTCATTGGCATAGGACTTCCAGTAGAAGGAGCCAGCAGGGAACACCATGGAATAGTTATAGATCATGGCTGTGATGTTGTTCATGCTGTAGTTGTGGGGAGTGCCTGAGAAGTTCGATTCGAACCACACTTTGGAAACGTTCTTGTCATCCTGCCAGGTGATGTTGAAGAACGAGAAGATGGTCGGACTATAGACAGCAGGTATGCTTGACTGGTTATTGCTCCAGTACGGATAAGGATCAGGAGCATTCTGCTGTGAGTAGATGGTATATGTCGGCTCTGGAGTCTGGAATTTCCTGATGAGCACCCAGTCGGCGCTGATGTCCTTGATGTCGGTGGTGCCTGACGCAGAACCCTGGAAGTAGCCGAGCCAGATGTAGGCCGGATAATACCAAGTGCCTGGAGTCGTGGAGACAGTGTCATAGGCATAGTTGATATAGTATCTCACACGGGATGAGTTTAGAGTTGTTCCTATGGTATAATTTGTTCCGAGAACAGCAGTCCACCTATCACCATAGCCAAGGTTATAAGAAGCGGATGTTCCGTTCGCAGCCCACCAGGACATCGTCATGCTTCCCGACTGCGTCATATAATAGGACAATGCATCAGAGCCACCGTTGCTGCCTGCTGTCGCATGGTCATTCGCCACCATGAGGCCGCTGTAAGAGCCGCTGCTTGATGTCCATCTCAGCCTGGCATCTGCCATCCTGTTGACCATGGAAGAGATGACAGTGTTCTTGGAATAGACAGCTCCTGT
>CAZTOO010000057.1:0-2684 GCA_964615215.1 uncultured Methanosarcinales archaeon | reverse complement strand
TCGTGACAGACAGTCTGGAGTTGGCGACCGAGGAAGCACCGGTAGATGTCCAGACGTTCGTATCGAGGCTATTACCTGGGAAGTCTTCGAAGAACTCGAAGGTTGCAGTGCCGTTGCTCACTGGTGTAGCAGAGGGATTTCCGTAATAGAGGTAGATAGTATAGGGTGTGGTCGTGAGATTCTGGTCCACCTCAACCCATACAGTCATATTCTTATAAGTAGCATTGCAGTCATCAATCCAGATGTCCAGCACTCCTGTATTGCTCTGATTGATAAATCTCGAGCGGGTGGTGTTCTGTGTCGGGCATTCATTGTTCCAGTCCCAGTTAGTGCCGTTATTAGTCGCATTGATGATAATCCTAACTTGATAGTTTCGTTCTGTCACTCCAGAGGGAACTGACACGTTTATAGCCTGCCTGTAGAGCCAGCTCATGTTCCACCAGTTGCTTGCATCATTATACGCATACTCCACATCATCCCCAAACTGGAACCGCAGAGTGTGCTTGCCTGAAGTCAGGACTTTGCTTGTTTCGTAACCTGTCTCGTTGCAGCTGTAATCCTGGATGAACACAGAGCTGTTCTCAGGCCCGTTGTCGAGCCATGTATAGTTCTGGAGGACATCTCCGCATCTCACTTCAAGGAATTTCAGGTCATAATCCTCATTCACATTGCTCCATGTTGTGCTGTTGAATGCAGTGATAGTGAGATTTGCAGTGCCTGTAGTGTTGAATTCTACAGTCCAGTTGCCTCCAACAGTCGGATAGGACTGCACATTGATGATGGTGATGTTCCCTTCTCCAAATCCTGGATCATCAGGTGTCAGAGTAATGGTGTAGTTATGTCCTGGAGTGATGTCCATAATCTTGGCCCAGGAGCCCTCACATGTCCTTGCATCAAAATTCCACTCCTTGCATTTCAGCAAGGCATTGGAAACTGCAGTGAGAGTGACTTCAGCAGAGGTGTAGTTGATGAGCGGGTTGATTGCATACATCCTGTCGAACTTCTGCCCTGGATAGAGTGAAGCATCAAGAGCTTCATCAATCTCGAACAGCGTGCTCACATTCTCAATGATCTGAGCATCCTTAACACTGATAGAATGGAGGATAGACTTATTCAAGGTCATATACAGGTCATACTGGCCTGGAGAGAGAGTTTCTTGCCTGATGAGAGGTCCTGCATCAGACACTTCTTTGGCGAAGAGTGCAACATCAAAGCTCTTATTATCATGATCCTTGATAAAGCCAGAGACTGCAACAGGCTCTATGGATGGTGAAGCACTCTGCTCATCGAACACCCTCTCGAACGTGACATTGCTGACCAAGACATTGTCAATCAGCAGCTGCACAGTGTAGTTCCCCAGCAGAATCTGGCTCTCCCGCGAATATGCGAAGGTGTAGTTGCTCAGGTTCTGAGTAAAGTCAATCATGCTGAACCAGTCCAGCAGTCCCAATGGATTGTAGAGTTTCAGGAGGCCTTCTCCTTCGCTAAGATTGGACCAGACCGTGATCTCAACAGGCTCTGACGCATGATAGGCTGTCTTCGACGTGGAGAGCGTAGTGAGGGCTGTTGTTGGTAAAGTCATAGTCAGCGTGGATGAGTTATAATCAGAATAGTTGTAGATGAGACTATCGAAGACTTGGCTGCCGTTCTCCATAAGGGAGAGAGTGCTGTTATCTGCTGTCAGTACCCCCACATTCAGCAGGAAGCCCATGCCCACCAGGAAGAAGGTGAAGATGAAGGCTGCCGCTATCATGAATCTCTGCAGGTTCCTGATCTGCGAATGCTTATTCATCGCAGTCTCTCACCATTGCACAGCAGTCTTCGCTTTCACCTCAATTCACGGATGATCTGCCTCAGGCGCAATCTCTTCAGGCCTGTCTGCCTGCCTATCTCAGCAATCTTCTGCTGCTGTTGGTAGGCATGCGCAACATGGCTGTACCTGAGCTGCTTCGACTTCATGTCCAGCCCGACATTGCCGGCATACCTCTTCACCAGCTGCCTGATTCTCCTGTCGCTCATCGCAGCACTTTGCCTCGTTGAGAAGACATAGTCGCTCTCCACCTTTGACGTCCTGAACACTCTGTCAGAGAACTTCAGGTTGCGCATGTACCACTGGCTCTTCAGGTAAGGATTTGCAGCTGCCTTCCACTGCCTTCTCTCCGTTTTCCTGGCAAGGTAGTCTGCGAGCAGCGCAGAGAGCTCGTCAGAGATGGCACTCACTCTCTGATTCCTGCCGCTGAAAGTGATGCTGCCTGGGGCAACATCATCCACTTTGATGCCTGTCAGCTCCTTCAGGTTGCATCCTGTCTCGTACAGGATCGCCAGCACGAGATAATCTCTCGGCTCTGACACTGTCGCCAGCAGATTCTGCATCTGCTCGTTGTCCAGTACCTTGATCTGGTCAAGTGCTGCATCCGCCACATCGACGGGCATAGCTTTCGCTAGCTGTTTTTCGTCCATTCGTTCCACCTCCATGGAAACATGTTGTTCTTGTCCGGATAAGGACCGGAAACTGAAAAAGAAAAGATTGAATATGAGTGGGATGCCGACGGGAAAAGCGCAGAGGATTGGCCTGATAAGGCGAGGGATGGCAGTGAGAGAAGGAAAAGTAAGAGCAGCACTGCTTGGCTCTTGAGTGCTGAATGCGGTTTCTTCTGGAGCAGTCTCCTCCTTCTGCTCGTCCT
>CAZTOO010000056.1:0-6452 GCA_964615215.1 uncultured Methanosarcinales archaeon | reverse complement strand
GCCTTAATGGGCGAAGATTTCCATCTGTGCTTTTTTTGGTCCCAGGTGAGGACGTATTTATCATCAACACGGATCTGGCCGCCGTTTCCTGTCATCGGCTTGATCATATCCCAGTGCTGAGATGACTTATTCAGTCCTGAACGGTCCCCACCTCCCAAGACATGGGAGAGGTATGCGCGGCCAAGCGCGAAATGAATGGCACCACCCATCTTCTCATCAAGCAGTATCTGCTGGGTTATCCTCGTGGAACCTGGATTGTCTCCAAGTGCTATCTCGCCGATGCTTCTTGTGCCTTCTGCCTTGAAGAACTGGTCAAGATACTCTTTACCTTTCTTAGCGGTGTATTTTGTAATAACCCCGTCTTTGAACCTGAGAGTGATACCGCTCACTTCAGGCCCGTCATGGTTGAACTGCGGCAACTCGCTCAGATGGATAACACCATTCACGGTCTGGTAGCGTGGAGCGTTGAACACCTCCCCATCGGGGAAATTGAGCTTTCCATAGCAGGGCTGCCAGAGATGACCTTTTACACTCATTTCCATATCAGTGCCGTCATTTGCAGTAATATAGAGCATGTTGGCATTCTTCAGCACCTTTCTAATCAAGCTTTCCTGCTGTCTCCTGACTTCAGCCCAGGCTTCGACAGGGTTAGGCTTGTCCAGAAGCATCATCTTGAAGAGGTAGTCCTGGAATTCATCAAGCGAGAATCCAAGGTCCTGCGCATAGCCTATTGTGGGGTAAAGGGTACCGCACCACGGGACGAGGTACTCTCCGCGCTCATCCATGCTCATTGCAAGCTCCTGAAGAGGCATAGTGGCCTTGCCTCTTTCGACCATGCGCTGAGGATCGACAGTGGAAAGGTTCTTAGGGTTGAGGGCGCTCAGAATTACAAGACGAGCAGCCATCTGCCTGTACCTGTCCATTTGATAACCGAAAGGGGGTGCTGCGATAACAGCATGTGAACTCTTGGTGTAAAAAGCCCTGTCGTACCATTCTGGCCTGACCTCTATGACGACACATCCCCCGTCGCTGAAAACTTTCTCGGTGATGATTTTCATGAGAGGGTAAGCTGCCTCGGTCCCAGCAACATTCAAGACTTTTTGATCTTCCTCAAATGCCTGCCTGAAATTCACATCGCCGAACGAATGGTAGATAAGGACATCTGCCAACTTTTCCAACTGCGCATCAACCATAAAAGCACCTCACAACGTGTTTTGCTGGCAGGGGATACAATGGTTTATAAAATTTTACTAAGAACACGACAAAAAACTTATAAAGAAAACAATACTCTGGGAAGAGAAGAACAGGGGTTGTAAGCATGGAAAGGTCGCCTTCAATAGAATACGGAGCATTTCAGGCAGTCAGAAACTGCACGCAGGTAAAGCCAGGGGAGAACGTTCTTATCATTACTGACAGGGAAACTGCAGCGATCGGAATGGCACTCCTACTCCAGGCGACTGATGCTGGGGCGGGAAACGTCGACATGCGCTTTATGGAAGCATATGGAGAACGTTCAGAGGACGGGACCAACCCGTTGCAGTTCCCGGATGAATTAAGAGAGCTCATCTCTCAGGCAGATGTCAGTTTCTATGCTGCTGGTGTCAGGCCCAATGAGCTGGAGAGCTTCAGGCATCCTATGATTAAGGCTATTGAAAGCAATCCGAGATTACGCCATGCCCATATGCCGAAGATTGACGAAGTGTTAATGACGATAGGTATGACAGTCGATTATACACAGGTGCAGAGAGTGTGCGCTGCAGTATATGAGACTGTAAAACATGCTTCGACCATTAAGGTCACTTCTCCGGCAGGGACAAATCTCAAGGTAGACTTCGACCCGAACTACAGATGGGTTGTATCCGACGGTCAGATCAACACACCAGGGGCGTTCCATAACCTTCCGGACGGAGAAGTATATACGTGCGCCCTAAATGCGAATGGTGTTATTGTAGTTGACGGCATTTTAGGTGACCATTTCAGCCCTAAATACGGTCTGCTTGAGAAAACGCCAGTGACCCTCACTGTCAAAGAGGGAAGAGTCCTTCAGGCGACATGCAGCAATGGGGAATTAGTGACAGAGCTTCGAGATTATATGAAGAAAGATGAAAACGCCAACAGGATAGGAGAATTTGCGGTGGGCACCAACATCGGCCTTGAGAGACTGGTCGGCAATCTACTGCAGGACGAGAAATTCCCAGGGGTGCATGTGGCAATCGGCCATGGCTATCCTAACAAAACTGGCTCTGACTGGGATAGTAAAGCCCACATGGACGCCGTGCTGAAGAATGTCTCAATCTATGTGGATGAAAAAGAGATAATGAGAAACGGCACTTTCATTCCGGACATCTTAGGGAAGCCTGCCTAGCTTTTCTGTATCTCATGCCCCCTGAAAGTCCTCTCGCAATAATGGCATCTCACTGTAAGAGGTTTCTCATTCAGGACGACAAGCCTGCCCTTCATGGGCTCGTGGTTGGAGATGCAGTTCTTGTTCGGACACTTCCCCTCGGCAAGTTTCATCAGAACACCCCCAGCACTTTGGCGAGGATGGCCATGCGCACAGGGATCCCATTGTCTGCCTGCTCGAAATACACAGCTTGAGGAAGTTTGTCCACCTCCTGGTTCAGCTCATCCACACGAGGCAATGGATGCAGGATGATGGCATCTTTCTTCATGCCTGAAACAAGGGAAGAGTTTATCACATACTGCTGCTTGGTCTTGGCATACTCATAGGCATCAAGAATCCTCTCCCTCTGGATGCGCGTGCAGTAGAGCACATCAACGCTGCCCAGCGCCTCTTTCAGCTCTGTATGCTCTGAACAGGATACTCCTTTTTTTCTCAGCTCTTCAAGAAGAGCAGAAGGTATCCTCAATGTTTCAGGAGACACAAAGGACATCTTTGCTCCGAAATATGAGAGCGCATGGGCAAGGGAATGGACAGTCCTGCCGTATTTGAGGTCTCCCAGGAAACCTATATGCACCTTGGAAAAGTCTTTTTTCCTCTTTCTGATAGTATACAGATCAAGCAGTGTCTGTGTCGGGTGCTGGTTTGCCCCATCTCCAGCATTAATTACTGGGATGGAGACAGATTCTGCAGCAAGCCTCGCAGCGCCCTCATGCGGATGCCTTATCACGATGGCATCAGCATAGCCTGAGATCACCCTGACAGAATCCGCAAGAGTCTCTCCTTTCTTGACTGACGTCATGGAAGGGTCGCCAAAACCCACCACCTGGCCTCCCAGCCTCAGCATGGAAGCCTCAAAAGAGAGTCTTGTCCTGGTGGAAGGCTCGAAGAACAACGTTGCCAGGAGCTTCCCTCTCGCTGCCGAAGCATATGCTGCCCTGTTCTTGTCGATACTCTCTGCAGCATCCAGCATCTCAAGTATCTCGTCTTTCTTCAAATCAGCGATTGAGATGATGCTCTTCCCTTTGAAACCCATAGTATCACGACGTATATTCGTCCCAGGACTTGATCTCAAGGTCGTCCATCTTCCTGGACGAGATGGCATTGATGAACGCTTCAGTGAGCTGTATATTGGTGATGAGAGGGATGGAGAAGTCCACTGCAGTGCGCCTGATGATAGAGCTGTCTCTCAGGCTCTTCTCTGTCTGCTCCCTGTTGATGTTGATGACCATATCCACCTTCTGGTCTGTCAGGAGATTGTAGATGTTGCGCTCATGCTCCTTGATCTCATGCACCTTATAGGCTTCCATAGAGTGTATGTCATACTTGTGGAGGAACTGGTGGGTGTGCTCTGTGGCATAAAGGGTATATCCCATCTCTTTCAGCTTCAGGAGCTGGGGAAGCAGCTTGTACCTATTGTCCTCTCCTCCTATGGAGAGCAGGATGGCCTTCTGAGGTATTTTATATCCTGTGGCAAGGAACGATTTGAGGAACGCCTCGTTGAAATCATCCCCTAATGTCGCCACCTCTCCGGTAGAGGCCATCTCCACAGAGAGTATGGGGTCTGCACCTTTGAGCCTGGAGAAAGAGAATTGGGGAGCTTTGACACCTACATAATCCAGACTCAACATCTTGAACACCACTTTCTCTTTCTTGCCCATGATAGCTTTTGCAGCCACATCGATGAAATTCACCTTAGTGACCTTGGAAACGAAGGGGAAGCTCCTGGAGGCGCGGAGATTGCACTCGATGACCTTGATCTCGTTGTCCTTGGCGAGGTACTGGATATTGAAAGGGCCGGTGATTTTGAGCGCCTTGGCGATACCCCGTGTGGTATTCACGATTTTCCTGGTGGTTTCCAGATACACTTTCTGTGGAGGCAGCACCATGGTAGCATCTCCTGAATGGACACCGGCATTCTCCACATGTTCGGAGATGGCATACACCATCAGCTCTCCTTCATGCGCCACTGCATCGATCTCGATTTCTTTTGCCCCGGTGATGAATTTGGAGATTACGACAGGATATTCCTTTGAAAGCTCTGTCGCCTTGACAAGGAACGATTCAAGCTCTTTCTCATCATAGGCTACACTCATGGCAGCTCCACTGAGCACATAGGAAGGCCTCACCAGTACCGGATAGCCGACTTTGTCTGCGAACTGTATAGCTTTCGGCAATGAGGAAAGCTCATCCCAGGACGGCTGGTCCACAACGAGCCTGTCGAGCAATGCCGAGAACTTATTCCGGTCTTCGCACTGGTCTATGCTGTTTGGACTTGTTCCCAAAATCCTGACTTTCTGCTCGTGCATCTTCAGCGCCAGGTTATTGGGGGTCTGCCCGCCCATGGACACCACAATCCCTTTCGGATTCTCTTTTTCATAGATGTCCATCACTGTCTCGAAGCTCAGCTCCTCGAAATAGAGCTTGTCGCACACATCGTAGTCAGTGCTTACCGTCTCGGGATTGCAGTTGATCATCACCGTCTGATAGCCCTGTTTTGCAAGGGAAAACACAGTGCTGACACAGCACCAGTCGAACTCCACGCTGCTGCCTATCCTGTAAGGACCACTACCTAACACAAAGACTGTCTTCTTCGCTTTCGCTTTGCTGAACACAACATCGTCCTCGCAACCGTTATAGGTAAGATAGAGATAATTGGTCTGCGCAGGATATTCTGCTGCCAGGGTGTCGATCTGCTTCACCCTCGGTATGATACCTTGATGTTTTCTGTATCTCCTGATCTCAAGCTCTGTACTGTCTAGCAGGATAGCTATCTGCCTGTCTGAATAGCCGTACTGCTTTGCCTGAAGCAGCAGCTCTTTGTCAGGAAGTGCATCTTTCTTGAGCGAGACAATCTCCTTTCTCACACCGAGTATATTATTTATCTTATGCAGGAACCAGGGGTCTATGCCTGATAGCCTGTAGACCTCTTCCACCTTCATGCCTCGGTGCAGTGCTTCGGCGACTGCAAATACCCTCCTGTCTGTCGGGCATTTAAGCTCCTCGCAGAGCTCGTCGAAGTCTGTGAAATAATCAGGATTCGCAACAATACCCTCCACCCCGATGTTCAGCATACGCAACGCTTTCTGCAGCGCTTCCTCAAACTTCCTGCCTATAGCCATGACCTCTCCCACGGATTTCATGCCTGTCCCTATCTTCTTGGAGACCTGCCTGAATTTCTGGAGGTCCCATCTCGGTATTTTCACGACGATGTAGTCCAGGGCAGGCTCGAAGCATGCTATAGTTGTTTTGGTGACCGAGTTCTGGACCTCGGTGAGGTCATATCCCAGCGCGAGTTTTGCAGCCACGAACGCAAGAGGATAGCCTGTCGCCTTGGAAGCCAAGGCGGAACTCCTGGAAAGCCTGGCATTGACCTCGATAATGCGGTAGTCTTCTGACTTAGGGTCGAGAGCGAACTGGATGTTGCATTCGCCGACGATCCCGATATGCCTGATGGCCTTGATGGAGATCTCCCTCAGGGTATGGTATTCTGCGTTGCTCAGCGTCTGGGATGGCGCGACAACAATGCTTTCCCCTGTATGTATGCCCAAAGGATCGAAATTCTCCATATTGCAGACGGTGATGCAGTTGTCCCTGCTGTCCCTGACCACTTCATATTCCACCTCTTTCCAGTTGATGAGGTATTCCTCGACGAGAATCTGCGGGACTGCAGTGAACGCCATCTTTGCTGCATGCTTCAGCTCTGATTCTGTCCTGCATATCCCCGAACCCTGGCCGCCCAGAGAGAACGCTGACCGGATAATCACAGGATATCCTATACTCTCCGCAGCCTTCAGCGACTGCTCGACTGAAGTGACTGCCTTACTCTTCGGCGTCTTCAGACCTATCTGGTCCAGCTTTTTCACGAAGAGCTCCCTGTCCTCTGTGTCGATGATGGACTGCACCGGAGTTCCTAACACCTTTACCTTGTATCTTTTCAGCACGCCTTTCTTGTAGAGCTCCACCCCGCAATTTAAGGCAGTCTGGCCTCCGAACGAGAGCAGGATGCCGTCAGGCTTCTCTTTCGCGATGACTTTCTCGACGAAGTAGG
>CAZTOO010000055.1:0-6479 GCA_964615215.1 uncultured Methanosarcinales archaeon | reverse complement strand
TTCTTGCATCGCTCGATAGCCAGTCTCTCGACGGTATTCACATTGTCGCAGCCGCCGTAATACCTGCCTGATTTAGAAAAATCTATCTCTCCTGTCTCTTTGTTTCGCACATAGGGATAGCCTTCTGCATATTTGTTTGTCAGCACAGACGAGGCTGCCTCTAAGACAGCTTTGCTCGGATAGTTCTCAGACGCAATGAGCTCTATGCCCTCCCTCTGCCTCTGCAATTCCTTGAGGATTGCCTCATACACTTCCTTGTCTTCCTCTTTGACGTGCTTGAGATTCAGCATGATTGACAACGACATCACCCCTATCTAAAAAAGAAAAAAGAAATCTGGTATATATAGTTTGTCATGGCAAGGTTAGTATTCCTTATCCACCACTCTTTCTGCAGAGTAGGCTCCTGAACGCCAGAAGCAACAGAGGCTTACTCTTCATAGCCGTAAGAAAGAGTAGGGTCCATCAGACACTGAGAAAACAACACAAAAGAGACAGAAAAAGAATGCCTCTATCCAAGTATCTCTTTCATCATCCTCACTTTCTTCTCAATCATGGCTTTTGTCCCGATATCAGACCTGTGGAAGACCCTTCCTTTTATCTTACTGACAGCATCCTCGCAGAGCTTCTCTGCTTTCTCAACAGTATCAGCCTTTGCCGTCACTGCGATAGCCCTGCTGCCTGTCATGATGAGCTTCCCGTCATTCTCGTCGACAGCTGCATAGAACAGTTTCAGGTCTTTACTTTCTTCCACGCCAGAGACATCCACTGTCTCATTCTTCACCGACGCTGCGGGATAGCCCTCAGGCACCACATATTTCAGCACGCTGGCTTTCTTCTCGAACGAAAAGTCTGCAGCGTCGAGCTTTCCCTCGACGAGAGCTGAGAAAACAGCGTGGAGGTCGCTCTTCAGGAGCCACATGAGATTCTCGCCCTCAGGGTCCCCGAACCGTGAGTTGTATTCGATGAGCTTCACACCGTCTTTCGTCAGGATGAAGCCTCCGTAGATGACGCCTTTATAGTATTCGCCGAATTCTTTGTGAAGGGCCTCTGCTGTCATCTCGTTGCACCTGCACGCAGCATCCACATGCTCTTTCTTCAGGAACGGGAGGAGGTGGTCAGCAGAGCTGTAGGTGCCCATGCCTCCGGTGTTGGGGCCTTTGTCGTCATTGAAAGCGCGCTTGTTGTCCTGTACAGGGATGGTGTGCTTCAGGTGTTTTCCGTCGCACAGGCTGATCAGGGAGAATTCCTGGCCGAGAAGCTTTTCCTCGACGACAATTCTCCCGAACTTGGAGATGCTCTCTCTGCAGAAAGACAATGCCTCTTCGGGCAATGAGAAATGATCGTCCTGCACCAGAACGCCTTTTCCCCCGCACAGTCCGTCTGCCTTCACCACGCATTTCCGCAGCGAGGACATATATTCCATAAGCGCTTTCTCGTCGTACTTCACAAACACCCTGAACGCAGGATTGAACGGTATGCCGTGCTTCGTCAGCAGGTTTCTCGTGAATGATTTTGAGCTCTCGAGCTGCGCCAGCTTCTTCTTCGGCCCCACGCACGGAATGCCTTTCCCTTCCAGGAAATCCACGATGCCTTTCTCCAGAGGGTCTTCCGGCCCTATCACCGCATAGCAGATGTCTTTCCCGTCCAGAAATTCGGAAATCGCATCGAAATCATCATACCTGCAGAACGCCGCTTCCCTGCACAGCGGGACGATGCCGGGATTCCTCGACGAGAGAACTGCAAAGAGATTCACATCAGGATTCTTCTTCAGGGCATAGGCAAGGGCATGCTCTCTCGCGCCGTTCCCAACCAGAAGCACATTCGTCATGGGGAAATGAGAAACCGCAGCCTTATTTAAAACTTATCAAGGACTAGGTGTTCCTCATGCATCTCTTGTCGTGCTTGATGTCCTCGAACATCTCTGGCGTGATGTCTCCTGTGGGGTATTTGCCTGAGAAGCACGCAGTGCAGAAATGCTGTATCTCCGGGTTGCCTTCCCTGCAGGCCTTCTCCATCTCCTCCAGAGGCAGGTATTTCAGCTTGTCAGCGCCTATCTCTTTCCGTATCTGCTCCACGCTTCTGCCATGGGCGACCAGCTCTTCAGATGATGAGATGTCGATGCCATACACGCACGGATAGCGTATGGGCGGAGAATAGACTGAGAAGAAAATCTTCTTTGCGCCTGTCGCCTTCAAGAGCGTCACAATCTGCCTTGAGGTGTTGCCCCTCACGATGGAATCGTCGACCAGCAGTATCTTCTTCCCCTCGATCTCAAGCCTGATAGGATTCAGCTTCTGCTTCAGCGAATTCTTCCTGACTTCCTGGCCAGGCATGATGAATGTCCTTCCTATATATCGGTGCTTGAGCAGCCCTTCCCTGTATTTCTTTCCGAGATTGAAGGCAAGAGTGAGGGCAGCAGGCTTCGGGCTTTCAGGGATGGGCATCACCACATCTATCTCATCCTTCTCCTGCTTCCATTGCTCGGTGACTGCATCCCCCAGCCGCAACCTTGTCTTGTAGACGCTGATGCCGTCGATGACTGAATCAGCACGGGCGAAATACACATACTCGAAGATGCAGGGATAGTGCTTTGACGGTGCAATCTGCCTGGTGTGGAACGTATGCTCATGGTCGATGAAGATTGCCTCTTCTGGCTTCACATCCCTGACAACCTCATAGTTGAGTATCTCAAGGCTCACCGACTCTGAGGAGAACATATACCATGTCTTGCCGTCTTTCTTTTTCGTGCCGTAGACGAGAGGCCGTATGCCGTAAGGGTCTCGGAACACCAGCATGCCTTTGTCGGCGATCATCGCAATCACAGAATAGGCACCTTTCACCCTCTCGAACACCGCCTTGACTGCGTCAAAGAAATCTTCATAGGTAGGCTCAAGAAGATGCTTCTTCTGGAGCGCTGATGCAAACACATTCAGGATGGCTTCAACATCACACCCTGATTCCAGCATGCGCAGGTCCTTCTGGAACAGCTCCTTTTTCAGCTGCGTGTAGTTTGAGACATTGCCGTTGTGCACCATCGCTATCCCGTAGGGATGGTTGACGATGAAAGGCTGCGCATCATCAAGGGTTCCTGCTCCGACAGTAGGATACCTCACCTGGCCTATGCCCATGGTGCCGTCCAATCGAAGGATGTCCTGGGAAGAGAATATCTGCTCCACATTGCCCAGACCTTTCTTGAGGTGGAATTTTTTGTTGTAGGTGACAATGCCTGCAGCGTCCTGGCCGCGATGCTGGACTGTAATCAGGCCATTATAGACTGTAAGAACAACATTATCGTGCCCATAAGCGCCTATAATCCCACACATGCACTTACTACCCCCATAGAGAACAGAGAAAGCGGTCATATATAAACATTTGCAGATGGAAAAATGAAGAGATAGTGTAAAAGAGGCAGAGAATGGGATAACATTAGCTCTCCCGCACGATAATGACCCCTTAAACATAGGCTTACTCTTCGAAAGGTGCGTAGGAAGTGCTATTTCCTGCATACACTTCTACTGAATACGACTACCCTGAAGAGGAGTGTGGGGGATGCTTTCTCCTTTAGTGTTGGGAGCCCCAAGTTTAAAGGTCATGGCAACAGAAGCTGACTCTTCGGAAAGTCCGTAGAACATAGAAGCAGAGACTGAAGAAGAGAAACAAAAGCAATACCCTTTCCCATATCCTTTTTATACTTTCACATCATCAGCCAGCGTGCAATGCAAGAGATTATCCTGATTGTAGTATGCCTAACTATGTCCCTGGCTCTCTCAGAGTTCTTCAAGCGCATCGGGCTCTCAAGGTCACTGGGCCAGATGGCAGTGGGCATGATCCTCGCCATACCGGTCATCAAGCATATCCTGTTTGTGGAGAACAACCTCTCTGTCTTCAATTCCCTGGCAGAGTTCGGCATCATCTTCCTGCTGCTTCTCACCGGAATGGAGCTGAACATCAACAAGCTGAAGTCAGCGTCAAAACCTGCTCTCATCATCACCCTCTCCACTGCCATGCTCTCTTTTGCAGGAGGCTATTTTGCCACTGTCCTCATGGGATTCCACCAGATACTGGGTGTGGTGGTAGGCATGTGCTTTGCCATCACTGCAGAAGATATGGTGGTGAAGCTGCTCATGGAGTATGACAAGCTGAACAGCAGGGTGGGAAGCATACTGATAGGCGCCAGCATCGTCGATGACATCTTTGAGATCATCTTCCTCTCCTTCATCATTGTGATTGCGCACCAGGGAGGCATGGAAGCGATAAAGGTGTTCCCTCTCAAGCTGGTGTTCTTCATTGGCTTCTGTTTCTTCGTGATAAAGACACTGCCTATCCTCATCAAGGGCATCGTCAAGGAGAAGTCGGAGATTACGGATTTCACCATCAGCATCATCCTGGGATTGTTCATCGCCATCATCTCCTCCCAGCTCGGTTTCGGCACTGTCCTGGGGGCATTGATAGGCGGCCTGATCATCCAGCAGATGATCACTGACAAGCATGAGGAGCATAAGGTGGTGAAAGACCTCCAGCTGATCAGTTTCGGCTTCATAGTCCCTTTCTTCTTCATCAACATCGGCATGAACCTTGATGTGACAGTGCTCTGGACCAGCCTTCCTTTGGTCCTTGTCCTGTTTGTAGCAGCCATAGCCCCAAAAATCATAGGCTCCCTGATAACCAAGCCTTTCACAGGTCTCAGATGGAACCAGCTCCTGCTGATAGGATGGGCAATGAACAGTAGAGGTGGAGTGGGATTGGTGCTGGCGCAGATCGCGCTGGCAGGCTCCATCATCTCAGGCCAGCTGTATTCTGCAGTCATTCTCGTCGTGATCCTGACAACCTTCATCCTGCCGTTCATCTTCAAGCACTACGTTAAGAAATATCCTGACATCATGGACTGAAGGATGCCGGAAAGAGCAGTTCTTCACAGTCTCATGGGCTTCTCTTTGATGGTGTTGAGAATAAGGCTTGTCCTTGTCCTCTCCACAAAGTCATAGGTCTGTATCTCCTTGAGGAACCTGTCCATCTCTCTGGTGCTCTTGAATCTGGCGAAGATCACAGCATCGTTCTCTCCTGTCACATCATAGACGTTTGTCACATGGGGATGTGTTGCAATCTTCTTCTCCATCTGGAACAGTTTCCCTTTTGAGATGCGCATCTGGATGAGGACATGGATGTCATAGTCCATCTTTGCATAGTCCAGGGTTGCAGTATACTCCCTGATGACTCCCTCTTCTTTCAGCCTCTTCACCCTCTTGATGACTGTTGCAGTAGTGGTTCCTAACTTTTTTGAGATCTCCCTGAAAGATGCCCTGGAGTCTGCAAGCAGCTCATTGACAATCTTCCTGTCCAGTTCGTCTATGGCTGTTGGCGGCATGGATGTCTTTCCCCCTTCTCTCTATAAGGTTATGTTTGTTTATTCCTATGGCGTTTTCTTCGTGGAAAATGCTATTCTATTTAATTATTTCGGTATAAAGTAGACAGATGTATACTAAACTCTCAAATAATTATAAATAGAGACTCCACATCCCCTCAAATCACAGCATATACACTGATTCCAAAGGAATCAGGACAGCATTGAGAAGGGTGGTAAGACTTGGCAGTGAAACAAAGCAGCATGAGAGGATTTCTGGCGAAAGTGAGGAATGACAAGGTCAAATACATCAATCTCCAGTTTGTGGACATCTTCGGCAACCTGAAGAGCACAGAGATAGGCATTGATTTTCTCGAGAGCTCCCTGACGAAAGGGACATGGTTTGACGGCAGCTCCATCCAGGGGTTTGCCCGTATCCATGAGAGCGACATGTTCCTCAAGCCAGACCCCAGCACCTATGCGGTCATACCGTGGTGGAGCAACGGCAGGAAGACAGCAAGGATGTTCTGTGATGTCCATCTGCCTGACGGCAGTCCTTTTCCCGGTGACCCGCGGTTCATCCTGAAGCAGATGGTTGCCAAGGCAAGAAAGATGGG
The DNA here is from genome assembly GCA_964615215.1 of uncultured Methanosarcinales archaeon. GTDB lineage: Archaea > Nanobdellota > Nanobdellia > Woesearchaeales > CAZTOO01 > CAZTOO01. Next base: position 521 of record CAZTOO010000055.1, on the reverse strand, counting down.
CTTTGAATATTACACAGGCCCTGAACTGGAGTTTTTCCTGTTCAGGAAAGAGGAAGGCAAAATCCTCCCTCTACTGCATGATGCAGGAAACTATTTCGATTTCTCCATGGACAGGGCTGCTGACATCAGGAGAGAGATGGTGGAGGCATTGGATGCATTCGGCATAAAAGTGGAGATGCACCATCATGAGGTCGCTGCAGGACAGCATGAGATCGATTTCAAATATGATACTGCCCTGAAGACTGCAGACCATGCCATCACCCTGAAATATGTGCTGAAGGCGATAGCTGAGAAATACGGGCTGCATGCGACATTCATGGCAAAGCCCCTTCATGGCATCAATGGCTCTGGGATGCATGTGCATCAAAGCCTGTTCTCAGGCCCAAAAAATGCGTTTTTCGACAATAACGATCCCTACAAGCTTTCTAAGGTCGCAAAAACCTTCATTGAGGGGCAGTTGCGGCATATCAAGGAGTTGGCGCTGCTGACAAACCCGAACTACAACTCCTACAAGAGGCTGA
>CAZTOO010000054.1:1660-6496 GCA_964615215.1 uncultured Methanosarcinales archaeon | reverse complement strand
TGTCTGCGTTCGAGATAGCAGAAGAGGCTGTGAAACGCATCAAGATGAAGAAATACGGGCTCATGGTGATCAATTTCGCAAACTGCGACCTTGTCGGGCATTCTGCTGTAAAAGAGGCAATCATCAGGTGTGTGGAGACAGTGGATGCCTGCATCGGGAAAGTGACAGGCGCTGCTGTCGAGAACAGCTATACAGTGATCATTACCGGAGACCATGGAAGCGCAGAAGAGAAGCTCTATCCCGACGGAAGGCCGAAGCCTGCACATTCCACCAATCCTGTGCATTTCATCGTGGTGTCCCCGGATCCTAAGCTCCAGAAAGCGAAACTGCGAAGCGGAGGTCAGAGCGATGTGGCGCCTACCATCCTGGAGATCATGGGACTGAAGAAGCCGAAAGAGATGACTGGACAAAGCCTGATAGTGAGATAATCCGTGGTTCCTTTCTTCACTACGTTCTGTCACATCCTACGAAGAAGAGCAGTGTGGGAAGCTTCTGCCTTCAGCGTTGGGAACAGAAGTTTAACCGCTTAAGCTACAGAAGCTTACTCTTCATATTCGTCGTAAAGAGAAAGAAGGAGAGAGCAAAACAGCAAAATACCTACAAAAATGTCTATAAATCGATATCTTTATAAAGCTGGAGAACGATAAGAGAAAACAGGGGATATCATGAGAGTGTTGAACAAAGACGAGTTTTACCTTGAATATGACAAGCTCATCCAGAGGATAAAAGAGGGGGCTGTCTTCATCCATCCTACTGACACCATCTACGGCATAGGCTGCAATGCGACGAATGAGGCAGCTGTCCAGAAAGTGCGGGCAATCAAAGGCAGGAACAACAGGCCTTTCTCCGTGATGATACCGAACAAAAAGTGGATCACAGACAATTGTGTTGTGAATGAAGATGCGGTGAAGTATATCGAAGAGCTGCCAGGGGCCCTGACACTTATCCTGAAGCTGAAGAACAAGAAGGCTGTGGCACCTTCGGTGGTCCTGGGAGAGGGCTCTGTGGGTGTGCGCATACCTAAACACTGGGTCAGGTCAATCGCTTCCGGAGCAGACTGCCCTATTGTCACGACGAGCGCCAACAAGACAGGCGAGGTCGTGATGAGCAGCCTGGATGACCTCAGTCCGGAGATAAAAGCGCAGGTGGAGTTCATCATCTTTGAGGGAGAGAAGAGAGGGATGCCTTCAAAGCTCGTCGACCTGTCGAAGAAAGAGACGAAGGAAATAGCACGAAAATGAAAATTCTTGCTGCCGGAGACACGGCAAATCCGAGATTTGCGGGCCTCCAGCCGCAATCGGTGGATAAAACATGAGAATACTTGCGGCCGGAGATTTGCACGGAGATTCTGGCCTTGCCAAGAAGCTGGCAGAGAAGGCTGAGAAGGAAAATGTCGAGTTAGTGATACTATGCGGGGACCTCACCCTGGACGAATCTGTCACCGGCAACATTATTGGGCCTTTCAAGAAGAAGAACAAGAAAGTGCTGCTGGTGCCTGGCAATCATGAGACTCTGGCCACTGCCGACTTCCTCGCCGAGCTGTATTCTGTGAAGAACATCCACGGCTATTCTGTGAAGTATGAGGATGTCGGCATCTTCGGCTGCGGAGGAGCAAACATAGGGGTGTTCCAGATACCTGAGGAAGAGACCTTTTCTTTGCTGAAACATGGATTTGACAAGATAAAGTATCTGAAGAAGAAAATCATGGTGACGCATGTGCATCCCTCTGGGACAAAGATGGAGCAGTTCTCGCATTTCGTGCCTGGCAGTTCCGGTGTAAGGAAAGCCATAGAGAAGTTCAAGCCTGACATCCTGCTATGCTCTCATGTGCACGAGGCAGAAGGCATTGAGGAGAAGCTGGGGCATACGAAAGTGATCAATGTGGGGAGAGAAGGGAAGATTCTGGATATCTAGAAAAAGCAACATGCCTCAAATCTTTCCCTGGAAAAACTTCTGATATAACACAATCTCCTCCCTGAATTCAGGGACAATTCTTTCATAGGCATCTTTCGTGTCCAGCCATTCGAAGCTAGTGTGTTCGACGCTAAGTTTCACACTTGTGGTTTTAGCTTTGCACAAGAACACGATCATCGTGATCTTCTGCCCATCCTGCCTGATGAAATGATGTATCTTCAGCGGATTGAGGACTTCAATTTCCAGACCGACTTCTTCTTTTGTCTCGCGTTTCACACCGAGAAAGGGGTCTTCTCCCAACTCCAATCTGCCGCCAGGTATCTCCCAGACGCCTGGCTTGTGCACGTCATTGGGCCTTCTCTTTATGAGAAGTATCTTTCTTTCATCATTGACGACAAATGCCTTGACGGCTATACGAAAGGGATCCATGAGAGCCTGAAGAAAGTGTTTTCTTATAAAAGTATGGTACTGGAGAGGTAACACTATGGCTTACTATGCCCCCAACAACCCTGACTGTGTGATGGAAGCTGCAATGATGTTGAACAGCAGTATCAGCACCAGGCTGAGAGTGGTGTAGAGCAGCGTTGTCTTGATCAGGTTCTGACCTTTGAGATACCTTTCCCCCAGAGAATCTGAGCCGTTCTCAATCCCGTTCAGGAGGATAGTCAGACAGAAGATAATCTCCACCACATACAGCCCTATGATAATCTGGAGGTAATATGTGGGGAGGCCGTCGCCGAACAACGCCGGCAATGCTGTCGGTGCAACCCCTCCCACACCCTCTCCGGCGACAGAAGCCTGGATGTTCTTCATCTGGCCTGAGAGCACGCCGAGGATGCCGGTGATCATGGAGGTGATTCCCACGACAATGGCGGAGATGATAGGGGTCAGGAATGATATCTGAGACTTCAGGGAGGAGATGATGTCTGCAAGCATGTCCTTGAGACGCTCATCCACGCGGTGTATCTCCTTGATGTAGGTGGAGATGTTGACCAACGTCTGGGATGCAATCCTTGGGCCTTTCTTTGCGCTCTCGACCAGCACCTTCATGCTTGATTCTATCATAGAGCTCGGATAGTAGAGTATGGCACCTACTTTAGGGTCGAAGATTGCTGCTTCCACACTCATGCCCATTTTAGTGATATTGGAAGAGACATGATTGAAGAAGTCTCCTGTGGTGGAGCCTTTCATGATCTCCGCCACTTTCGCAAACGCAAGCTCTGCAGGCAGGCCGTCGCCCAGGCGATTGCCCAGCTGGAAGAGACCGCCTGCAAACTCCTTCTCGAGCTTCTTTGTCTCCTCCCGGATTTTCAGGACGTTCTTGCTCCTGTATTTGTAATAGATGCCTGCTCCCACACCCACTGCCAGGATTACTGCTATACTGATGAGGGCTGCGCCTATGCCGAAAGGGCCTATGATGCCAGAGCCGTTCTGCGCCTGACGGTAACCAAGAAAATAGTAATGGCCTCTTTGCGTCTCGCTCAGTTCCGGAGGCTGGGTGCATTGTGTTGATGCTTCCCCGCCTATATAGAACAAAGAAGGCTGGTCAAGCTCCTCTCCGATGACGATGTCGAAATTGCAGTTCACCGAATGGAGGATGATGGGGGAAAGGCCTATGAGGAGAAAGACAGTCATGAAGAGGATGCTAAGGAAGGCAGGAGATATCTTGAGCTGCATACCGCCCACATTGAAGATAAGGTTCTGATAGTTCGCCAGTTCCGGATTGATTTCTGCAATGTCTGTATCACCATAGCCGGTAGGCCTGGTGGCCAGTATCTGCTTGGTAAAGTACCATACGATGAGAGGCAGGAAGACATTGTATATCATGGCGATGTAATACCATTTCACCCCTTCCATGAAATTCACGACAAGCGGCAGCACCACCAACCCCAAAATAGGAAGGATGATGCCCATCATGTTGAGCATAGTCAGAGGGTTCTTAAGGTTGTGGGCATAATGCAGCATCCTTTCGAATGTTCCGTCGAGGATGATCTGGAGCGCCTTGTCCAATGCTGCAACTCTTCTCTCCTCTGAGGTCTCCAGCAATGAGCCCTCAACCTGCTGGAATGCATCCACAAATTCCTGGTTCCATTTCTTCCAGGACTCCAAGTAATGGTCCATGGACTCGTTGATGGTGGGATATTTCTCAGACTCCACATCCCAGAGCACTTTCTTGAGATCGATGGAAAGCGGCGGGGCAAGATGCTCTGCTGCGAAGTCTATGGCCAGCTCAAGGTTTGAGGTATGCCTCATATAGGTGATGATGTAGAAGATGCAGATCACCATCTGGTTGCTGGCCTTCATCCTCCAGCTGTTCGCGAGGAAATATGGATAATCAGATACTGGCTTGTAGAATGCTGCACCGAGTGCAGCGAGCATAATGGGAAGGAACAGTGGCGCTGCAAAGCCCATAAGCAGGGGTATGGAAACGCCGAGGACAGCAAAGAGGAGGAAAATGATGATGGTGACAAATGCCGCACTCTGGGTGCTTTCAGGAGTTATCTCGAGATGGCAGATGTCAAGGGCTTCCTGAAGCTGCTGCTTCCTCTTGGGATCGAGGCGTATGCTGAAGAGTTTTTCCGAGAACCTGCAGTATTTCTCATAGAAGCTGTAATTCCTCGGGAGGAACTGCTTCTTGAACTCCTTATACTCGCGGGAGGAGACAGTCTTCTGCTCGTCAGGCCTGACAAAATCGTCAGCCTTCCTCTCCTCCTTGGTGTCGCGCAGCTCTGAAGACAATTTCTCCTTGTACCTGCCCAACAGCTGCTTGAGTTCTTCTTCCTCCATGTTTCAAAGGCATCAGGAATGGTTGAGGCGTTCTTTCTTCAGCTCATGCTTCAGCCATTCGTTCCACTCAAAGAATATCTTCTTCGAGTCCAGTGTGCCTACCTCTTCTTTTACTTTCTCTGAGAACATATGGAA
>CAZTOO010000054.1:0-1650 GCA_964615215.1 uncultured Methanosarcinales archaeon | reverse complement strand
GCATTTGATGACAAAGGGCGCTTCCAGGAGTTCAAGGTTGTTCTCTTTCACTGCCGCTTCCACAATCGCTTCCTTGACTTTGGCCCTGAGCAGGATGTTCTCCCACACCAGGTCCCAGTTGCCTGCGAAATCCTTGATGCTGCCTGCGATGATCTTGATGATCTCTGAATCGCCGTTCATCAGGTCCTTGGTGACTTCGAGAGTGTCCTTCTTGGCACCATATTTCAATAAGTCTACAAAGCCCCCCTCGAGTAACGGGTCGTGTTCCCAGTGCTTCCGTACTTCTGTGACCTGGACAACCCTCCTCATCTTATGGAGGCCATCGGCAGACTTGATGGGATTAAGGATGATGCAGAGGTCTGTTGCCTTGAAGGATGTCTTTGGAACGCCTATGTCGTTCACGACCCTGTCATAAATCCCATAGGGAGAATCGCCGTGGATGGTGCCTGCCACCACATTCGCTGCCGCGCCTACTCTCATTGCCTCGTATAATGCAAGGGCCTCTTTGCTCCTGACTTCGCCGATAATCAATGCAGAATCTCCCATGCGCAAAGTGCTCCTGATACCGTCCTCTGCTGTCATCTCTGAGCCTGTCCTAGAGAGGGCAGAGGCCACTTTCAGGGACTGGATATTGAACCCCAGGCTTCTTAAACCGCTAACAGGGAGCTCTAACGTGTCCTCTATGGTGATGACTCTGTATCTGCGCATGATCTCCACCATCATGGCGCTGAGGAAGGATGATTTTCCTGACGACCTTGTACCGCAGATGAGGAATGTCCTTGTTCCATCCACAAGAAAGCTCAGGAGGCCTGCTGCAATGGGATTGATGGTCTTGTTGTGAATGAAAAGAGGGAGGGTCCAGGGCTTGTTCCTGTGGCGCCTGAACGAGAACGCAAGCCCTGTTGGATTCAGAGGAGGATTGATTGCAGAGACCCTGACGCTGGCAAACGGCAGCTCAAGCTCTGTATCCAGAATCGGGTTGGCCTCGTCCAACGGCCTGCCTGAGATGATGCGCAGCTTTGAAGCCCATGAGGCAGATTCCTGGCGTGTGGGATAGATATTGGTGATGCAGTCATCGTATTTTCCGTGCACGATGAAGATAGGTATGCGGCCCAACGGTGAGTTGATATTGATGTCCTGCATCTCCTCGTCCTGGAGCAGCACCTCTATGAGGCCGAAGCCTATGGTGTATCGCACCAGTATTGCGGTGAGCTGTGCAAGCTCCTCATCACGCAGCTTCATGCCCTTGTAGTTGGAGAGCTCCTCAATCAGATCATGGCCTATCTGGGAAAACACCCTCCTTACGTGCTCAGGATTGACAAACTCGTCCTTCGTGGGCTTATACTCTGCCATGACCTTCCTCGCCAAATCAAGAATCTCATACTTCTCCTCATCGAGCTTGAATTCAGGAGGCACAATATGGTAGAGCGTCTGCACAGAATCATTGAACTTGAAGATGGTCACATCGGTGTCGTCACCTATCGAGAAAGATGCAACCTCCTCGCCGTCCTGGGGGAATGCTGCCATGAGCTTGGTGAACATGAAATCCGGCTTGATGATGGGATTGAAGAGGTTCCTATACACTTCTCTGTCCCCGACCTTGTAGCCTTTGAGGTAGGGCTGTGCGAGAGTGACTAACTTGGTCTTCTC
>CAZTOO010000053.1:0-6593 GCA_964615215.1 uncultured Methanosarcinales archaeon | reverse complement strand
GTGTCAGCCCCCTGATGTGCGAAGGATCATGCCTGTCGGTTATGGCCGGGTGGATATTCAGTATCCTCCCTCCGTATCGTGCCAGCATGGTATGCCCGAAGATGTTGGTGTAGCTGTCAGAGATGACCAGATCCACATTTTTGCTGTCGAGCACGTCAGCCATCCTTGTCTCATACTCTGCTTTCGCCTCAGCTTTCCTCTCTCTGAAGTCCTCGACGCTCTCCCCTCCCTGCCTGTCGCGTGCGAGTTTTCTCCATTCGTTGTGTGGCATATGGACGCTCATCTCTTCAAGTGTCTGATGAGAGACAATCAGCCCAGAATCAGTTCTGTACGGCACAGACAGCTCTCTCGGCCAGATCGGCTGTTTCCAGACCTCTTCAAACACTTCCCTGTCTCCGTCCATGATGACAGCGGCAAGATTAAACCGCTGGGCGAATTCGCTTTGTCCGAGTCTCAGGTCATTTGCCATGCTCTCCAGATTGCCCATCCTGTATCCGAGATGTTCTCCTGTATAGCTGTCAACAGCATCCCTCCCCACCTGCTCATCAAGAACAAGCTCTTCAGGAGTGGTGATATACGCTACATTTATTCTTCCAAACGTTGCATTCTTCATGTCAAAATCCACCAGTATCCGATAAACCTAAGGCTAAGTGTTTCCAGAACACCTAACAAAGAGCTTATTAAATATCCTGATGTTAATATTATAACTCCTAGCAAAGCTTTTGTTATTTTGCTCTTATAGAAAAAAGAAGGGAAAGCACAGTAAATGCATCATTCTTCCATCAGTAACCTTTATTAATAATCCAACCCAAATAAGCGCTTAGTAGCTGATACTCTATGCAGAATGCTCAAGAGAGGTGGTATGGCAAGACATTAGAGGAACTCTTCTCTAGTCTGGACACTACTGCACAGGGCATCATCTCCCAGGAAGCAGCAAAACGCCTCCATCACTACGGAAGGAATGACATCAAGGAGCAGAAGAAAGACTCTATAGCATCAATCTTCCTGCGTCAGCTCAAATCATTCGTGCTCTGGGTGCTCATTGCAGCAGGCACCATCTCCTTCTTTCTCCACGAAGTGCTGGAGACGATGGTCATTGCCATCATCATCCTTTTTGTCATACTTATCAATTTCATCATGGACTATAAGGCCTCAAGAGATTTGGAAGCACTCCTCAGACTGACTCCGCAGCAGTCCACTGTGTTAAGAAACAATCAGAAGCTGAGCATCCTGTCCAGCGAACTTGTCCCAGGAGATGTGTTGGTGCTGACAAGAGGAGACATTGTGGGTGCAGATGCAAGAGTCATCGAGGCCCATAATCTCAAGGTTGATGAATCTTCCCTGACAGGAGAGTCAGAGCCTGTCACAAAGTCTCTGGGAGAATTGCACGGCACCCTCTCCCTTTCCCAGCAGGCGAACATGCTGTTCGCAGGCACGCATATCACCAACGGCCATGCCATGGCTGTAGTGGTCAGGACAGGAGAAGAGACAGAGTTCGGCAAGATATCAAAGCTGCTCAAAAACATAGAGCATGAAGCCACCCCGCTCCAGAGGAGGCTGGACAAGCTGACAAGACAGCTTTCCATCTTCGCGATCTTCCTTGCGATCACTGTTTTTATCGTGGGATTGCTGCACGGCAACAATTGGGCCACGATGCTCATCTTCTCGCTGGCAGCATTGGTCTCTGGCATACCTGAAAGCCTTCCGACAGTGGTGGCTGTCACTCTTGCCGCTGGAGTCAGGAAGATGGCGAACAGGAATGCTATCGTGAAGCATCTGCCTGCTGTGGAGACATTAGGCACATGCACTGTCATCTGCACCGACAAGACCGGAACGCTTACTCAGAACAAGATGGTGATCGAGAACATCTTCACCACTGACGCGGAAGTGGTGGTGACAGGAGAAGGCTATAAGCCCGACGGCATGTTCCTGGTGGAGGATGTCAAGGTGGATGCCAAGAAGCATAAGACGCTATCAAGGATGCTGGAGATAGGAGTGCTGTGCAACAACGCTGACATCAAGAAAGAGAAGGATGAGTGGGTGGTTGACGGAGAAGCCACTGAAGGAGCTTTAGTGGTGCTGGCCAGGAAAGCAGGCATCGTGAAGCTGGAATACCACAAGCAGTATCCGAGGAAGAAGGAGCACCCCTTTGACCCTGACAGGAAATGCATGAGTGTAGTGCATCTCTATAAGGGGAAGCATTTTGTGTATTCCAAAGGAGCCCCAGAGCTGCTTCTCAGGAAGGCAAAATACTATCTCCATCACGGAGAGCTGAAAAGACTAGATAAACAGACCATGGGGAAATACCTCGAAAAGAACAGGGAGTATGCCTCAAAAGGTCTTAGGGTGCTGGGGCTGGCATTCAAGGAGCATAAAGGCTCTCTGGCACTGGAGCATGTGGAATCAGGCTTGGTGTTTGTGGGGCTTGTCTCTATCAGGGACCCCCCTGAGCCTACGGCAAAAGCCTCAGTAAAGCGCTGCAAGGATGCTGGCATCAAAGTGGTCATGATAACAGGTGACAATGAGGTGACTGCAAAGGCAGTGGCAGCTGAATTAGGGATATATACTGCCAAAGACATGGCCCTCACCGGGACAGAACTGGACCAGCTGACAGACACAGCCCTTGACAAGATTATTGACAAAGTCACTGTCTATGCGAGAGTCACTCCCACCCACAAGCTGAGGATTGTGGAGCGCCTCCAGAAAGACGGCCATATTGTTGCTATGACAGGCGATGGTGTGAATGACGCACCAGCATTGAAGAAAGCAGACATAGGTATAGCTATGGGGAGGAGGGGCACAGATGTCGCAAAGGAGTCTGCAGAGCTTATCCTGAAAGACGACAATTTCACCACCATCGCGAATGCTGTAGAGGACGGCAGGACTATCTACGAGAACATCAGGAAATTCATCTATTTCCTCCTCGTAGGGAATTTCTCAGAGGTGCTGATTGTGTTCATAGCTGTGTTAGTGGGGGCGAGCCTTCCATTGACAGCGCTTATGATACTTTTCATCAATCTGGTGACAGGTGAGCTTCCTGCCCTCGGATTGAGCTTTGAGAAGCCCTCTGACAGGATCATGAAGCAACGGCCGAGAGATCCGAAAGAAGGAATACTCAGCGATTACCTGCTGCTGAGGAGTGCTGACCTCCTGCCGCTGATTGTGCTGGGCACTCTCACACTCTATATGTCCCAGCTGGTGCTCAAGGGGGTGACTCTTCCGAAAGCCCAGACAATTGCCTTTGCCACCATCATCTTCTTTGAGATATTCCATGCTTATAATGCCAGGAGCTGGGATGAAAGCCTGTTCAGCAGGAAATTCTTCTCCAACAAATACATCCTGGTAGGGACTTCCCTTGTGGCTGCTGCTACCATCACCGTCATCCACTGGGAGCCGTTGCAGAAGATTTTCGGCACAGCCTCCCTCACTCTCTCAGAATGGGGTCTTATCCTGTTAGTCTCTTCTTCAGTCATCCTCTTCATAGAGCTGAAGAAGACCTTCCTCCAGGCAGAGCTGAAAGAGAGGCAGAAGATGGACATCTATCCTAGCAGAGAAAGGGCAGTGTAAGGTAGGATATAATAATAGGATAAGATAAGGGAAAAAAGAAAAATATGCTCACGTTAAAGAATTGACTGTCTCTCTAAGAGATTCAATATCTCTTCCTTTTCATGTAGCATTCTTTGCAGTACACTGGCTTGCCTTCGGTTGGCTTGAACGGAACTTCGCATTCCTGGCCGCATTCAGAACAAGTTGCCTTATGCATCTCGCGTGGTCCGAAGCTTTCTCTTCTTGGACCTCTGTTGTAGTCTCGCATGTTGTTTTCCTCCGTGTTTAACGCAATAAAAGAAGCCTTTTTCAAGGCCTTTCTATGGCGCAATGCCCCTAAAACCCTGCTACTTTATAAAGCTTGTTACTCCTGGAGTTTGTCCTCTATAAACCCAGCCTGGCCTTTCAGGCTCTCCCGCCAGTGCTTAAGCACGTTTTTCCTGTATCTGAAAGGTTCGTTATACTTCTGAGCCAGATCTTCATACTCTTTCATGACCTCTGCGGCAGGCGGTGCATACTTGCCTTTCAGGCGGTTGAAGATTGAAGGCTCCAGCACTGCAGCCCTGCCTATCATCGCTCCTTTCACTCCCATCTGCTCCAAGAGAGTCACCTGTTCTGCCGTCTTTATATCGCCGTTTGCAATGATGCTCTTGCCTGTCCTGACACATTCCTCAAAGACAGCAAAGTCGCTCGGCTCTTCATAGTGCTGGCTCGCATACCTGGCATGGACTATGAAGAAATCAGCATCCACAGCCTTTATGAGGTTGAGATAGCTCTTGTATTCCTTGTCTTTCATGCTCATCCCTAACCTCATCTTGATGGAGACAGGGTAGCCTCTCTCTTTGAGGATGGCAACCACTTTCCTGACTTTGCTTATCCTCCTTATCATGGCAGCTCCCTGGCCGAGCTTAACCACATAGGGGCTGGGGCACCCGCAGTTCAGGTTAAAGCCTTTAAAGCTCTTTTCAGGCCTGAACAGAGACAGGAATCTCTTGAAATGCTGCTCATTGGCTCCCAACAGCTGTATGACAACAGGAGTCTCATCAGGGAACTGCAGTCTTGACCAGGTGCTGGCATTCCTCCTTGCCAATCCCTCAACCCTTGTCAGCTCTGTGAAGGTGAGGTCAGCGCCATACCTATGGCAGATGCTCCTGAATCCAGGGCCTGTGATATCTTCCATGGGCGCAAGCATAAAGGGGAAAGGTTTCATGCCTCACCCAAAAGATGCCTCTCTCTTTAAGCTTTTGTTTTCCCATGGATGCTCAGAATCCTACCTTCTGTATGGAGCCACTTTCGTGCCGCAGTACGGGCAGGTCAGAGGAAAGCCCTTGTCAGGGTGATAATCGAACTTGAACTTGCATTTCATGCATCTGTATTTGACATGGCCTCCTTCCTCAGAATAGCCTCCAGTCACTTTCTCCTTCTGCCTTGAGAGCTTTTCAAGAAGGTCATCCTCTGCATCCCAGCCTTTTGGCCTTTCAGGAGCCTGTTTCTTCTCCTTCACATCTTCCTCTACAGAGATGCCTTTCCTCTGCGGAGCAGCAGCCTGTTGGGGAGTGCCTTTCTTCCTCTCCTGGACGCAGAGAGGGCATACCATCATCTTGTATACAGGGTCAAGGACAAATGTTTCTGCATCAGCGCTTCTTCCGCATCTCTTGCACACCGCTTTCACACTGTTGCTCATTTTTGGGGAGAACATCACTACCACCTGTCATGTCTTACTTCGCATGCGCCCATTTGATATAGGCATAGAACAGCAATGCCCATTCAATCATGCGCATATTGATTTCATAGGCCTTGTCGACAGCATCCCTGACAGAATTGATCTTCTTCTCTATGGCATCCACTCTTGCCACTTCCTCCTGGGCAAGCCTCTTGCTGATGGAGCTGTATGACTGTTTCTTGAGGTATTCGTCAAGCTTGACATGGAAGAAAAAGCCCTGTTTCATGCTGTCAGAGAGTGTCGCCATGGATGCCACATGGCCTTCATTGATGATCTCGTTTGCATTGAACGTGAAGTTCTTGCTGCGCAGGATCCTTTCAAAGAACGTATCTATCTTGTCGTTGTATACCTTCTTTTCCTCATAGCTTTTCAGGTGGGGGATAGCATTCAGCAGCTCTGCTGCCTGCGGAGGGAAGACCTCCTGCCATTCCAGGATGCGCCTGCTGAACGTTATCTGCCTCTTCAGCGCTTCAGGCAGTGTCTCAAGGAGCGCTATGGTCCTCTGGAGGCTGACCCTCTCATAGTCATGGTCATCCTTGTTCAGGAGCTCCATGATGTCGCTTATCAGCAGAGGCAGCATCTCTGCATTCTTCTCCATGAGCTCAATCTCCATGTGGGAAACAAAGAACAGCGTGAAGTGCTCCTTCAGGGCATCCTCGCTCACAGGAAAAGAACTGCCTGCTCTTATCTTCCTGACCAGCCCAGTGCTTTCTATGTCAGCAGACTTTGGAGTCAAATCCTTGAGGCTGTGGATGTAGAGCATGCTATCACTTCTTTTGTTCCTGCCTATAAAAAGTGCACCACCAACGGCACCTTCACCCTATTATAGATGCATTCCGTATATTTAAACCTTTCTTGACGGGAAGTTTATGGACAGAGTTCTCCTCTTCAGTTTCCTTGACTCTCTTTTTCTTGAGAGTGGATCTTTGTTTAATTGGCTATCACACCCGGTCTTCAACAGCCTGAGAAACAGAAGTTTTCTTCTTCAGGAGAATCCTCGTAAAGAACAACACGCATGGAAGAAGAAAGCCTATACTTCACATCAAGAAATTCTCTTTGGGCTCTCTTTCGAAAATGACGCGTTTCTGTCTCTTCTTCTCAGAATACGTGTAGGGCACATACACTTTCTTCTTCGTCCTGGGGTCCATGCCTGTATAGTACATGCATGTCGACACTGTCATGGGCGTTGGGGTGAAGACCTGGACGCATTCTGCATGCTTCAGCTTCCTCAGCGCTGAAGCCAGCTTCTCAGCCTCTTTCATGGAAGAGCCCGGATGCGCTGTCATGAAATAGAAAGAAAGCTCTTTCTTCGTGCCTGTCTTTT
>CAZTOO010000052.1:0-6638 GCA_964615215.1 uncultured Methanosarcinales archaeon | reverse complement strand
AGGCATCGTGGGGCTGAAAGACGGATATCCCGGCGAGACAATAAGCACCAATGGTCCTATGGAGCCGTTCGAGGCCATCACCCATCTCTTCGAGCCTGTCATCACCAAAGCCATCGAGGCGAAAAGGCCTTCAGACCTGCCGAAGCTCATCGAGGTATTGAGGCAGGTAGGGAAGGAAGACCCCACTATCAAGATCGAGATCAATGAGGATACTGGAGAACACTTGATGCATGGCATGGGAGAGCTGCACCTTGAAGTCATCGAGAACAGGATCAAGTCAGAGAAAGGTGTTGAGGTATCCACCACTCCTCCGATAGTCGTGTACAGGGAGACTATCCTGGGGGCCAATGCAGTCGATGCAGAAGGTAAAAGCCCGAATAAGCACAACAAGCTCTACTTCAAGGTGGAGCCATTAGAGCAGGTGTATGTCAATGCCATGAGGCGTGGGGAGTTGCCTTCCCAATTGCGTGTGAAGAAGAAGGATCAGGAGCTCTGGAAGAAGTTAGAGGAATTGGGCATGGATTCAAAAGTCTCCAGGCAGGTGCGCGACCTCTATAAAGGCAACATGTTCATCGACGCTACCCGTGGCATAGTCCATATGCACGAGATCATCGAGATGGTCCTGGACATGTTCGAGGATGTCATGGACAAAGGGCCTCTGGCACGAGACCCGTGCATCGGCGTCAAGGTGGTCATCACCGACGTGAAGCTGCACGAGGATGCCATCCATCGCGGCCCTGCGCAGCTCTATCCAGCAGTCAGGGAAGGCATCAGGGAAGCGATGCGTGCCTCCCGTCCTGTCATCTTCGAGCCAGTGCAGACCATGCAGTTCGAGGCGCCTCTGGAATATACAGGAGACCTCTCAAAGCTCGTCGGAAACAAGAGGGGCCAGCTCCTGGAGATGAACCAGGAGGGCGTCCAGGTCATGGTCAAGGCGAAGATGCCTGTGGCAGAGATGTTCGGTCTCTCCTCGGATCTGCGTTCAGCGACTGGCGGCAGGGGAGTGAGCTTCCTGGTGGACCAGACGTTCGAGAGGCTGCCTGATGAGCTGCAGCAGCGCGTCATCACCCAGATAAGAAACAGAAAAGGCCTGAGTGAGAACCAGTAAGAAATAGAAACCTATTTAAATAGGGAGTTTTTTTCAGGCACTACGGCCTGAAGAAGGCTTATACTCGACAAGGGGATTTCACTAGTCCCTCAAGTGCATATCCTGAAACATCAAGGAGGAAATGAACATGGCAAAAGGAAAAGAACATATCAACCTCGTCTTCATAGGACACGTTGACCATGGGAAATCTACCACAGTGGGTAGAATGTTGTACGATTCTGGCAATATCGATGAGCAGACCATGAGGAAGCTCAAGGACAAGGCCCAGGAGCTGGGCAAAGGAGGCTTTGAGTTCGCATTCATCATGGACAACCTCAAGGAAGAGAGAGAGAGGGGAGTGACCATAGACTTGGCTCACAAGAAGTTCGAGAGCACCAACTATATGTTCACCATCATCGACGCTCCAGGCCATAGGGATTTCATCAAGAACATGATCACAGGAGCCTCACAGGCAGATGCAGCAGTCCTGGTGGTTGCAGCAAACGACGGAGTGAATGCCCAGACCAAGGAGCATGTCTTCCTGGCAAGGACTCTTGGCGTAGGACAGCTGATAGTGGCTATCAACAAGATGGACATGTCAGGAGTGGACTATAAGGAAGCCAGGTACAATAAAGTAAAAGAGGAAGTCACCAACCTGCTGAAGAGCGTAGGCTACAAGCCAGAGACTGTCCCTTTCATACCTATCGCAGCGCTGATGGGAGACAATGTCTTCAAGAAGAGCACCAACATGGCCTGGTATACAGGTCCCACGCTGTTTGAGCTCATGGACAAGCTGAAGGTCCCTGAGAAGCCTACCCAGCTGCCGCTGAGAGTGCCTATCCAGGATGTCTATAACATCACCGGCATAGGAGTTGTTCCTGTAGGAAGGGTAGAGACAGGAGTCATGAAAGTTGGAGACAAGGTCATGGTCGTGCCTGCAAGGGACGGCAAAGGCATCGGCGGAGAGGTCAAGAGCATCGAGATGCACCATGAGCAGATGACTGAGGCAAGGCCTGGCGACAACATCGGCTTCAACGTCAGAGGCATCGGAAAGAAGGATATTGCGAGAGGCGATGTCCTCGGCCATACCGACAAGGTGCCTACAGTGGCTTCAGAATTCACAGCGCAGATTGTCGTCCTGAACCATCCGAGCGTCATCACCATCGGCTATACGCCGGTCTTCCATATCCACACAGCGCAGGTAGCCTGCCAGTTTGTGGAATTGGTGAAGAAGCTGAATCCCGCGACAGGTGAAGTGCTCCAGGAGAAGCCTGACTTCATCAAGAACGGCGATGCAGCGATAGTAAAGATCAAACCAGTCCAGCCTCTCGTGATTGAGAAGCAGAAGGACATTCCCCAGCTTTCACGGTTCGCAGTCCGGGATTCCGGGGCGACAGTGGCAGCAGGGATGTGCATTGATTTGGTAAAGAAAGGCTGAGCATTATTTTTTCCTTCCTTTTTTATCCATGGTCAATGCAGATTTTCCATGAAAGGGCAAACGAGGACAACAGAACATGCAAAAGGCACGCATCAAATTGGCAAGCAGCGACATTGACAAGATCAATCAGGTCTGCACCTATATCAAGGAGATTTCTGAGAAGACAGGCGTGCACATGAAAGGCCCTATACCTCTGCCCACCAAGCGTCTGAAGATAACCACCAGGAAGAGCCCCTGCGGCAACGGCACTGCAACCTGGGACAGGTTCGAGATGAGGATACATAAGAGGCTTATTGACCTTGGACTGGATGAGCGAGCATTACGACTTGTTATGCGTGTACCTATACCGGAAGGCCTGAATATCGAGATTGAGATGATCGATTAGAAGTTCTCTGTCTGTCCTTTATTTCTCTTCCCTATCACTCTTCTTAAGAGTAAGCTTCTGTCTTAAGCTTTAAAGCCCCAGCACCCCACACTACTCTTCTTCGTAGCCGTAGTCAAGAGAAAGACAAGCTCGTCGAGATAAACATCACCGGCTATTCTGCATAAATGTTATAAATCCAGTGGTATCTTTCCCTCTTTTTATGGTACTTTCCATCCCTTTGGCATCTGAGCACCAGCTGGTGGAGAATTTCCGGGCCATAGTGCAATCAGACTATTTCGCCCCGTATGGTGTATTGGGCGCCAATATAATACAAAAGCCTCCTCAACCATACCTGCTCCGAGACACTGGTTCCTTGGGCTCTGTCTCTTTAACGCTTGATGAGCGCCTTTCCTGCGCAGCAGGCCTCTCCTTTGTGCAATTGACACTCTCAGCTCCCCGGCAGGCAGTCGATCAGCATATCCCCGTGCCTTATGCTGAAGAGGTGAAACTGATACTGTATGTCCAGGGCAGGCCGCAAAAAGAGCAATTTCTCATGTCTCTTTTGGGAGGATGGCGCCGTTCTAACATAGAATACGACAGTGAAGAACAGAGGGCGTCGATAAGGAAGATGTGCAATGAGGCATGCGCTCATTGGGGCGCAGACCAGCTCCCTATTATCATAGACCTCCTGCCTCATACCTAAACCTCCATTTCCTTCTAAAATTTTATAAATCCCAAGAGAACACTCCTTCATATGCCAGATATCCAAGACCCAAGACAGCTGTTGAGGCCTGAAGTCATCGCGCTCCTGAGGGAGGCTCATGACGGCACTGGCGGCACCTATCTGAGCTATCATCATGCTCCAAGGTCCCAGGGAGATGCAGATTTCGGAGAGTTCTATAACTATAATATATGGATACCTTTCAATCCGCAGAAGTTAGAGTCCTATTATGTCAGCCATCTCCGCACAGAATTGGGCCTTGAAGGGGTTGTTCTGAAGCCAGAAGGAAACACTATTGATATCAGACCTGCTGTCCCTGAGACCAGGATGCCTGGACTTGATGAGCATCAGGCAGAGACCTATCTCCCGCTCATGAGCGTAGCTGCCAATAGAGTATATGACTACCTGAGGACAGATGGCTCTCTGAAACGCCACATCGAAGGCCAGTTTGAAGCCCTCAAAAGCCAGTTCATGCAGGTCTGGGATAACTGCCCGTTCGAGTACAGGCATCATGACGGCACTGCTTCCAGGGACAGGGTCACTCTTTTCTTCCCCGGCAGGCAGGTGCAGTTTGCTGCCAGCATCAATAAGGATCAGGATGTCGCAGATTCCCTCAGGACACAGAACCAGATCATGCGTTACGTGGAGAGACCAATTGCAGTGCGCTATGCGAGGACCCACACCGGCTATCCTGATGAGAATCCAGTGGGGCTGCAGATAGCATACACCAATCTTATGGAAGGCAGGATGGTCTTTGACCTCCTGAATGTGCGCTAAGAAATTCTCTTACTCTTCATCCACAATTTCCAGATGCAGCACCCTCTTTATCGCTTCAAGCGCTATGGCATCCTTTGTCTTCAGGGCAGCAACTCTCTCTGCCAGAGCGCTGTCACCCACAGCATCCCCTATCCAGCTGGCGAAATCGTTCTTCTCCGCATTGACATGGTGGTAGAACGTGGCATCATCCATATCCCTCAACACATCAATCAGCTCATACAGGCTCCTGAAGGTCCTGCCGTCAGCGAGAGAGAACACTTTGTCAGAAGGCACATCTGCCAGTATCCTGGGCTTCCTCTTCACTCCCGGAGTATGCACAGTCCCTTCAATCTCTTCCATAAGCTTTTTGTGCAGCCTCTCTTCCTGCTCAGCCCTCATCTTCTCATCTTTGACAGGATGCTCTTCTTCCAGCACCTCCTCTTTGCCGAGCAGCAATTGCGCGTCAAGGATGGTGATCATCTTCCCGCCGACAAGAGCCACTCCGGAGACACCTTCTCTTATCTTATGGAAGATATGGTGGGGAGCCTCCTGTACAGCAGCCCTCTTCACTTCGGTGATGGGCAGCACATTCTCGACGATCACTCCCACTCTTTTGTCCTCATGCGGGCACACCAGGACTTTGGCTTTCCAGTCCAGTGCCTTCTCAGGCAGCCCCAGTTTCTCCCGAATGTCGAAGACAGTGATCTGTTCGCCATGCAGGCTCATCACACCTTTCACTCCCTCGGAGAAATGCGGCACTTTCTTTATCTCAGAGATGTTCGCTATCTCGATGACATCGTGCAGCTCAAAGGCGAATTCCTGGCCGTGCAGCGTGAAAGGCACAAGATGCAGATAGTCATAGTATGAGGCAGTGTGTTTGTCCATCATCCTCGGCAACCCTCTTTTTTCAAAGCTACTGCAGGCAACGTGATGACTTTATTTAAAGATTATGTTTTATACAGTAGGTAATGCGGGGTATGGAAGATATGGACACGACGGACTATCCGAAGAGTAAGCCTGGGAAAGCAGGAGCCATCAAAGCAAAGGCAACTAATTGAGAGGGCTTGAGCGAAGCTCAACCCTCCTCTTTTGCATCAAAGCTTTTTGTAAAAGCTTTGAAATCGAAAGCTTTTAATACTTCCCTTCAGGAATATTCCCTGAAAAAGGGGGTTGAACATGGAACATCATCCTTCTGGTAGCAGAAGCCACACCGCGTCAGAGGATTTCAAGAAGAATTTCCGCTCTTCTGGCTTCACCCTGACGTTCAGGACAGTCACCGGCTTCTATGGCTTTTTCCTCCTCCTCTCACTGGCATTGTTCATCATGATAGCAGCAGTCTATTATGTCTCTGTCCCTACCACCATCATCGTGTGGTACCTCATCATGCTCATCATCAGCTATCCTGTAACCTATCATATCTATTACCAGCATGTGGCAGAGCCGCTCGAATGGGTCTCCGGAAAGGTGCATCTCCAGCCCTACGTGAAAGTCGGCAGGGAGCTCTCCTTTCGCAACGAGGACATCATCGCCAAGCTCAATGAGGAGATCACCACACTGCTTGAGAGCCTTGATCTGCTGGAGAAGCAGATAGGTGCCATAGCAAAGGAAGACCTCAGGCATCCTGTGCATGACATCACTGTCGAAGGGACCCTTGGCCATACGTTCCAGAAGATGAGGGCAACACTCCTGTTGGGCATGACCACGCTGATTGACAACCTTCGCACAACACTCAAGTACATGGACATCCATATGGAGAAATTATACATGGCTACCCACAGGACACATACTTCGCTCCAGAACGTTGACGCGCAGCTCCAGGGCATGACAGCAATCCCTGATGCCATCACCGAGCATATCGACGACATCTCTGCTATAAGACAGAAAGCCACAGAGAAGAACACTGATGCCTTCACCAAGGCAGTCACAGCCTCCACAGTGCTGAGAGTGGTGGACCAGAACAACATGAGGGCAGCAGAATCCCTTTCAGCCATGAAAGAGCAGGCATCGCAGTCAGAGTCAGCTGCAGAAGCCCTCATCAACCTTGCGGAGAAGACAGAGCTTCTTGCAGTCAATGCTGCAGTGGAAGCTGCAAGGGCAGGCCAGGCCAGGCAGCCCTTTTCCAAAGTCGCAGAGGAGATCAAGGATATAGCTGCGCAGTACAAGGAAGCAGCATCCCACCTCAAGTCATTGTCGCTGAGTATGGCAGACTCCCTCCAGGCAACCTCGCAGAGGACAGACAAGAACAGGGAGCTGCTCCAGGAGATGAACTCCA
>CAZTOO010000051.1:0-6651 GCA_964615215.1 uncultured Methanosarcinales archaeon | reverse complement strand
CACTATCCTTTTCGGCTTGTCCAGGCTTACCATGGTAGTTCAGAAGAGATTGAACTTTTTCAGTATCCTCTTGTAGGGCTTGTTCTCCATATCCTGGCTCTCCTTCTCAAACTCTTTGAGGAGATCCTGCTGCTTCCTGCTGAGCTTGGAAGGCACTTCCACAGTGACTGTCACATTCTGGTGTCCTGTGCCGTAGCCGTCAAGTTTCGGCAGCCCCTTCTCCTTCATCCTGAATGTCGTGCCGGATTGGGTGCCTGCAGGAATCTTCAGGCTTGCCTTTCCTGTCAGGGTGGGGACTTCTATGCTGTCCCCCAATGCTGCCTGAGTGAATGAGACAGGCATCTCAATCTCAATATCATCTCCGCTTCTCCTGAAAAGGTCATGGGGTGCTACGTGAATGACTACATAGAGGTCTCCGGCAGGACCGCCTTTCATCCCTGCTTCCCCCTCACCGGAAATCCTTAAGCGCGTGCCTTCATCAACGCCTTTGGGCACTTTGATGGTGATTTTCTTACGCACTTCAACAACACCCTCGCCCCTGCAGGTGCTGCATCTCTTCTTCACCACTTTGCCTGTGCCTTCACATTCCTGGCAGAGGCTTTGGGTCTGGAACAGGCCAAAAGGTGTGCGCTGGGTTCTCAGTATATGGCCCTGGCCCCTGCATTCAGGGCAGGAGATGATATCGCCGGAGCTCTCAGCCCCTGTGCCATGGCAATGGGGGCAGGACTCCACTTTTGGGATGCTGACTGCCTTTTTTGTGCCTGAGAACACTTCCTCCAATGTTATCTCCAGGTCGAATCTCAGGTCATGACCTCTCCTCGGTCCATGCCGGCGTCTGCTGCCTCCGCCTCCGAAGAAGGTGTCGAATATCTCATCGAAGTCAAAGCCCATGTCCGAGGCATTGAAACCCCTAAAGTCGAAACCTCCGGGGCCGCCTCCCAAGCCTGAATCTGCTGTTCCGAACCTGTCATAGTTTGCTCTTTTCTTGTCGTCGCCAAGGACTGCCGCTGCCTCGTTGATCTCCTTGAATTTCTCTGCAGAGCCTTCCTCCTTGTTGAGGTCAGGGTGGTATTTCTTCGCTAGGTTCTTGTAGGCTTTCTTGATATCTTCCTTGGATGCGTTCTTTTCAACGCCCAGTGTCTTGTAGTAGTCTTTGCTCATGTTCCATCAAATCTTTTAATGGCAGTTATTAAGTCTTTTGGTGTATGCACCACAGCATCAGCGCCTTTCAGCCGCTTCTGTGAGTGGAATCCCCACGTGACTGCTATGACTTTATAGAGGTTTGCGTTCCTTGCTGCGAGGATATCTCCGTCCATGTCGCCGATGTAGATCGTGTTCTCAGGCTTTGCGTGCAGCAGCTTCATAGCCTTGTCCAGCAGGATAGGGTCAGGCTTTGTCCTGTATTCAGCGTCCCTGTAGTCCAGGACAGCCTTAAAATACTTTCTTATGCCTTTCTTCTTCAGCCTGTCATTGATAATATCTTTGTAATTCCCTGAACAGATGGCGAGTGCATATCCTTGCCGGCGGAGCTCTTGTATCACTTTCGCTATGCCTCTGCATAATCCCACCTCTTCCTGCATCTGCTTCTGCAGCTTGTGGAACTCCAGCTCAAGAGCTTCCACAGTCTCTTTGTCTTTCAGCCCCAATGTCCCCAAAAAGATACGCCAGTTGCTCTCATGGATGTCTTTCGAATGTCTGTGCGGATAGGAGAAATGGAACATCTTCGAAAGCTGTTTGTAGGTCGTATGCACAGAGGGCAGGCTGTCTGCGATGACTCCGTCATAGTCGAAGAGAATGTACTTTACCTTTCTCTGTTTCCTTTTCAGGCTGTTCATGAGACGCTTGTGCTTCTTCATGTCAATCCTCGAGTATCGCCGAGAGCACTGCTTTGGTGTCTGAGAAATCTTTGAAGAGATGTGTGGGGTTCTCTTTCTTCAGCTCTCCCACAGAATGCCTGCCTGTAGCTATTGCAATGGTGTTTGCGGAGAACGGCTGGCCAGCGACGATGTCATGGGGTGTGTCGCCTATGATGACGATATCCTTTCCTGTAAAGCGCTTCTTTGTGAGCCCCTCTGCCTTGAACTGCGCGTTCTGCACGAGCTTCCATCTTTTGAATTCCCTGTCTCCGAAGGAGCCAAACTTGAAATAGTCCTTCAGGCCCGCAGCTTCCAGTTTCGCCCATGCCACCTCTTCAGGATTTCCTGTGCATAACGCAAGAACGGCACCCGCTTTTACAATCCCCTCGAGCAGCTCTTTGATATGTGGCATCGCGCTGACAGAGCCTTCTTTTTTCGTATTCCTGATTGCCAATTCATTCATCACTCTTGTCGCTTTCCTGTAATGTGAATCTATGTAGTTCTTGGTGAAGCCTTTTGCCAGAAGAGTGTCGTAGAGGATCGCCTTGTAGGTCTCTCCTTCACGCGCATCCACATCAGCCACCTCTGAATCGAAGACACGCCTGAACATGATGGGGAATGCCTCATTCGCAACAGTATTGGTCTCTATCAGCGTGCCGTCGATGTCGAACAGTACTAATCTTGTCATACACTCTCACTCATTATTGCTGCAATCACTGCCTCTGTATCAGTGAAATCATTGAAGAGGGAATCAGGATGATGCTCTTTTAGCTCTTTCAGGGAATATTTTCCTGTAGCAACTGCAATCGTCTTCGCTCCGAACGGGATTCCAGATTCTATATCTTTCGGGGTATCCCCGATGATGACGATGTCTTTGCCTGAGAACTTCTTCTTGCTGAATCTCTTTGCTTTCTCAAGAGCGCTCTCGACGAGATGTGTCCGTATCTCTGCATGGTCACCGAAGCCGCCGAACAGGAAATGACGCTTAATCCCCAGAATGTCCACTTTCGCAAAGCCGATCTCCTCGAGATTCCCAGTGCACAATCCCAAGACCACATCTCTCTTCGAGAGCTCCTTCAGCAGCTTCACCACTTTCGGCTTTTCTTCTATCTTATGCTTATTCCCATACGCATTCTTTCTGAAGTGCTCAGCCATGACCTTCCTTGCTTCTTCATATTTCGCCTCTATCTGCTCTTTGGTGAATCCTCTTTTCAGGAGGACCTCATACAGGATGCTTCTGTCAGTCTTTCCGCTGGAATGCACCTCATTTGATGACGCATCAACGTTGTAGACAGCCTTGAACATATGCTCATATGCTTCAGTGTGCATCCCTCCGCTTCTCAGCAATGTCCCGTCGATGTCGAAGAGCACGAGTTTTGTCATGTTTGTTCCTTTATCATCCTTCTCATAAAAAAAGAAAAGAATAAAACAGGGCTATTTGTCCTGCTCCTCGAACTCAGCATCCACCACTTTCTCCTTCTTGCCTTTCTTCTTCGGCTGGGGCTCTTCCTCACCTTCAGGCGCTTCCTGGCCTGCCTGCTGTTGCTGCTGATTGACCTTCTGGTACATCTCTGTGGCAGCGTCTGAGGTCACTTTCTTGATCTCCTCCAGCTTGCTCTTGATCGGTGCGACAGGCTTTGCCTTGTCCTTCTGGCGTTCTTCGACGAGCTTCTTGAGGTCCTCTATCAGTGCCTTTATCTTCTCAAGCTTCTCATCCTGGACTTTCCCCTTCATGTCCTCTAGCGTCTTCTCTGTGGTGTAGGCGATGGCTTCAGCCTCGTTCATGATGTCTGCCTCTTCCTTCCTCTGCTTATCCTCTTCAGCATGCTTCTCTGCATCTTTCTTCATGCGCTCTATCTCATCGGAAGTGAGGTTGGTGCTTGCCGTAATCTTGATGCTCTGCTCTTTCCCTGTGCCCAGGTCTTTTGCCTTGACATGCGCAATGCCATTGGCATCCATATCAAAAGTGACTTCAATCTGCGGGATGCCTCTTGGAGCAGGAGGAATTCCTATCAGGTCGAACCTCCCCAACGTCTTGTTGTCTCCAGCCATAGCTCTCTCTCCCTGCAGCACATGGATGCTGACTGCTGTCTGGCTGTCAGAGGCAGTGGAGAATATCTGGCTTTTCTTCGTGGGGATGGTGGTGTTCCTCGGGATGAGGGTGGTCATGACACCTCCCAAAGTCTCGATACCTAAAGAAAGCGGCGTGACGTCCAGCAAAAGCACATCCTTGATGTCCCCGCCGAGAATGCCTGCCTGGATGGCAGCGCCCAAGGCCACTGCTTCATCAGGATTGACAGATTTGTCCCCCTCTTTTCCTATAAGGTCCTTCAGGAGCCTCTGGACTGCAGGAATCCTGGTGGAGCCTCCAACGAAAATGACTTTGTGGATATCATTCTTGCCGAGCTTTGCATCCTTCATGACTTTTTCAGTAGGGCCTCTCAATCTTTCGAGGATTGGTGCTATCATCCCCTCAAGCTTTGCCCTTGAGAGCTCTATGTTGATGTGTTTAGGGCCTTTGCTGTCTGCTGTCACGAACGGGATGTTGATTGTTGTTGAGGTCTTGCCGGAAAGCTCAATCTTCGCTTTTTCAGCTGCCTCTTTCAGGCGCTGATGCGCTACCGGATCTGAGCGAAGGTCAATGCCCTGGTTCTTCTTGAAATCGTTGGCGAGCCAGTCTATGATGAGGTCGTCGATATCATCTCCGCCAAGATGGTTGTCGCCGTTGGTGGCTTTGACTTCGAAGACCCCATTGCCCAGTTCCAGTATTGATACGTCGAAGGTCCCTCCCCCGAAATCGAACACCAGGACAGTGTGGTCCTTGTCCTGCTTGTCGAGGCCGTAGGCGAGAGCTGCTGCAGTAGGCTCATTGACTATCCTTTTGACGACGAGACCTGCAATCTTCCCTGCGTCTTTGGTGGCCTGCCTCTGCGAATCTGTGAAATAGGCAGGGACAGTGATGACTGCTTCCTTGACTTCATAGCCGAGATAGGCCTCTGCATCCTTCTTGAGCTTCTGGAGTATCATGGCGCTGATCTCCTGAGGGGCATAATTCTTTCCGTCTATGGTGACTTTGAAATCCTCTCCCATGTGCCTCTTGATGCTCCTGACTGTATGCTCGGGATTGGTGATTGCCTGGTTCCTTGCGACCTGGCCTACCAGCCTCTCTCCGTCTTTCACGCTGACTACCGAAGGAGTAATCCTCTGGCCTTCAGCATTAGGAATGATGGTTGCTCTTCCCCCTTCCATGACAGCGACTGCTGAAAATGTTGTTCCAAGATCAATGCCGATTATCTTTCCCATTGTTCATCCCTCCTTGAGGTATTATTTTGTTTTTTGACCGTGATTACCCGAGATAGCTCGGTATGGGGGAGTGGGCAGTCTTCTCTGCTTTCTCTGTCTTTGCCTTTGCACTCTTCTGCTTCCCCTGCTTCTGCTCATATTTCTCTATAGTCTTCGGCTTCTTTATCTCGCCGTATTCCTTCTCATATGCCTTGATCATGTCCCCCAGCATAGCAAACACACGCTTTGCCTGGAAAGGGTCAATCATCACCAGGTTATGCTCTATGACGATGTTGGTGGAGTTTGACTGCCTGTTTCTCAGGTCAATCCTCGGGGTGATGCACTTGAAATCGAGCATGAACTGCGCAGGATTGTAGTTGAGCGAGATCTCATGTGCATAGAATGCCTTGCCGTCTGAGATGGATACATTGAGCTTCTTTTCCTTTTCTTCTTCCATGGTTACTCCTCCTTAGCCTTGTTTTCCTGATTATCCTGGCTTGTCTCTTTCTGGGTGTTTGGTCTTTTCGCCACTTTCACCCTTGCAAATCTCACCACATCGCCTCCTATGCAATAGCATTTCTGGAACTCTTCCAGTACAGTATTGTCCTCCTTTCCAGGCGTCTCTTCTGTCATGAGCGCCTCATGCTTATGTGGGTCGAATTTTTTCCCAACAGCAGGTTCATGCCTGCAGCCCAAATCATTGAGGAGAGTGAGGAATTTGGTGTGGATATGCTGGATGCCTTTATAGAATTCAGTATCCTCCTTATGGCTTTTCAGGGCAAGCTCCAGATCATCAAGAAGGGTGAGGAAGCCTTTCAGTATCTCCTTTTCGACAGCCCTTACTATCTTTGCCTGTTCTGCTTCATTTCTCTTCCTATAGTTCTCAAACTCTGCCTGGAGTCGTTTTAACGTTTCTGTAAGGTCTTTTATGGTCTTTTCTTTCTCTTCCAGCTCTTTTTTATAGTCTTCGTGCTTCTCTTTCTTCTTATGGTGCTCTTTTACCTCTTCTGTCATCTCAGGCTTCTTTTCCGGTTCTTTTCCAGTCATAGTTCCTTCATGAGCAGTCATTTTTTCTCCTTTCCCCGTTGATTTAAGGTCAACAAGGATGGGTTGATATCAACTAGTATATAAACTTTATGATTTTTAGGCATAAGCTATAAATATAGCCTTCGCTTTATAGGCAGCATGCGCAGTTCAATCCAACGCATTACTATCATCAGCCATTCCAAGCCTGTGGGGGAGCAGGATGTCAATAAGGAGCTCTTATGGTTCTGCCAGAGCTTTGGCTTATGCGGCTTGCGGGATAAGGACAGGAGCAAATATCGCATCTTTTTAGAGCTGCTGCAGTCTGCCAAGAAGAACAAGATGCTGTCCTCTGACCAGCTTGCCTATAGGCTCAATCTTTCCAGGGGCACTGTGGTGCATCATCTCAACCAGCTCCTTGAGGCAGGGGTGGTGGTGACTGAGAAGAACAAGTACTATCTTCGGGTGGCAAGGCTGGAGCAGCTTGTCG
>CAZTOO010000050.1:0-6740 GCA_964615215.1 uncultured Methanosarcinales archaeon | reverse complement strand
ATGCCAGCACAAACACTAGAAGCAAGAGTTAATGTTGTTGATCCGTTAGCAACAGCTTTTTCCCAGCTTGTTCCAGAGACCATCATGACATCAGCAGAAATAATGACTGAAAGAAGAGATAACCCAGATCCTGATCTGAGAGACCCTTGGTTCCTCACCGCTAACTTTGCTTTATATGATATGGAAGAAGGCCAGGCAGTGCTCTATCTCGGCGGCAGAGAGAACAACCCTCTGTTCAGGAATATCAAGGAAGCGGAAAGTCAGTTGTCCTTACATCGAAAATATGTCCCCCCGCAAGAGGATGCTGAAGCTGCAAAAGGAAGCGCATTGAGGGTAGTTCTCCAAGACTTGAAATTACAGCCTGAGCCTTTTGAACCTCTCAGCCCCAGCTGTATCTCCTCTAGACAGTACTTCCAATGGCGTGAATTTCTAAAGAACCTGTATGGTCATTATGATATAAATGTAGGGGATTATAATGCCTTAAATGCAAGCCAAAGGCAATTGTCAGAGAAAGTCTATGGCGAAGGCACTGATTTTGAAAAGAACATGAAAATGCTTTCAGAGGCAGGCATTTCAACAGTACAAATAACGCTATTGGATCCGGAATATATCAAGGTATTGAATATAGACAGATCTCCAAGGGTTGAAGAAAAAAAGGCATTTGCACAGGCTTGTTGTATCAGCGGTATGTCCTTACGTAATACTTCAGGAAAACCATTTTCAGAGTCCCCATACTTCTACGCCCATTATATAGGGCTTTGCCCAGAAGACACACTGCGCGGAGTGCGCCGTCCACGTGCCGCATGATTTTCTAGGATTGTAGCGGATGGTGCGACAGCACAGCAAAAACCTCTATGGTGCTTTTTCCGCATTTGATATATTTATATACCTCTTTCAATTCTTCATTCGCAGATGATGAAGTTATTCCCGGCTGAACCAAGATGATGAACGGAAGTAACTGCTGATACCATTTTTTGCAGGACGAGGAGCACCATGTTTATCCGCATAAAAAAGATCCGCCAGTACAAGTACGCATACCTCGTCGAGAATCGCTGGCGGAAGGCAAAAGGCGCACGACAGAAAGTCAAGGCATACTTAGGCAGGGTCTTCACCTTGGAGCGCAAGGCCTCGAAAGGATACAGGCAGTTCTTCCAGATAGATGATCTCCAGAAGCACATCTCAGAGTTCCACATCGAGAACATCTTCCGCAATCTTGTCTATCTTGAATTAATCAACCACGGTTTTTCTCCGGAGAAGGGCAAGGAGGACCTTCTAAAGAAAGGCACTCTTCTCTTCCATTTCAGGACACTCAAGCTTAAGGACACTGCCACCGGGAAGGATGTCGCGCTGGAGCTCAACGACAATTTCATGTGCAGCTTTACCCTGAACAAGCTCTTTGCTTTCACCTATAAGCCTGATGCGGACAATTACAAGGAATTGGCCACGGTGTTGGTGGAATCCGGCCTGAAAGTGGAAAATGAGCTCTTCGTGCTCATCCACACCAAGCTCCAGAAGAGCCTCACTATGAACTTCAATGAGTTTGTTGAGAACATCGGATATTAGGCCTCACTTTAGGTCATATCCTCATCATCCTTCTTCCGAAAATCCGCTCAGAACAATCTCTCTCTCCAATGCGATCTCACGCTGCTGATATGCTCAAAGAGCCTGTTCTCCGAAACCCTGTATTCCAGCTTCTCAATCAGTCCCTGTATATCAAGCAGCCTGTCTTGGTCATCGAGAGCCATGACCGGCGGTGTTATTGGATGCGGCATAACTCTCCCCTCCTTTTGGCGTGCATAAATTCCCCTGCTTAGGTTTTTCTATATAGTCTATATGTTTTCTAGCTATATAAACCTTTGTAACCCTGATTCAGTGAAAGAGGTGCTCTCTTTAAAGACTAAGCTCCAGAATGATAGCGACCTGGCACCCCACACTACTCTTAAGAAGAGTGAGAGTCAAAGACATAGCTAAGACAGAACCATAAACTTAGGAAATATCGAGAATAAACATTCAAAATCAGCTTCAGTACTTCTTGAACTGGCCTGCAGTGTCGATGAGGTCCACATGGCCCATCATTTGGGCTCTGCAGCAGTATCTATAGAGGCCTAGCTTATCGAGAACTTTCTTTCTCTCTTCACCTTTCTTGAGCTTGTCCTGGTACTCTTCCCAGAGATGGCCTATAGGCTTTCCGCAGGAATAGCAACGTACTGGAATTATCATATTTGCTCTGGATTTGCAAACACTTTATAAATATTACTGTTCATCATTGGGGCATGGCATATACCCTGGGCATCCTCTTGGCCTTGCTTTCTTCCCTGTTGTGGGCAATAGCAGATTCATCTGCTGCATTCTGCTCCAGGAAAGGTGA
This sequence comes from uncultured Methanosarcinales archaeon, assembly GCA_964615215.1. Classification (GTDB taxonomy): domain Archaea; phylum Nanobdellota; class Nanobdellia; order Woesearchaeales; family CAZTOO01; genus CAZTOO01. Next base: position 4,372 of record CAZTOO010000050.1, on the reverse strand, counting down.
TGAGCTCACCACGCTGTTCTGGTCCCATATCCTCGGCTTTCCCCTCTATGCAGCCCTTTACTTCATCCTGAGGCCTGCCTTCGACATGACAGCTTTCCAGCTCCTTCTCATCCTCCTGGCAGCCATCATCATGACAGCAGGAGCCTATTACTTCTACAGGGGCCTCCGCATAGGAGAGGTGTCTGTGGTCACTCCCATTTCAGCATCAAATACTGTCCTTATCATCTTACTGAGCCTCGTCTTCTTCAGGGAGCATATCTCCCTCATTGAGATCCTTGAGATACTTCTCATCATACTTGGAGTGTTCATGATCTCCACCAACAAGAATTCGCTGAAGAAGCTCTTCTCCCTTTCGGCACCAGGCACGAAAGAAGCCCTGCTGACAGTCTTCCTCTGGGGCATCGGCTTCTTCATGGTGGTGTATGTCCTGAAGCAGGCATACTGGTTTTTTCCCATGTTCCTGTTCTTCACCTTCATCTGCATCTTCTCTTTCATCCAGGCATCCGTCATGCGTGTGGATGTGCTTCGTGGCATGAGGAAAAGCCTCACACTGCCCCTTCTTGTTCTTGCAGGTGCCATAGTGTTCGCAGATTTCGCCTACGCAACCTCATTGACGCTGGAGAAAGTCGCTCTTGTCTCCCCCCTCTCCAACACCTATCCTCTGTTTGTCATCATGTTCGGCTACCTCTTCTACAAGGAACGGCTTGACCTGATCCAGAAATGTGGAGCAGCATTCATCATAGGCGGCCTCATCCTGCTGTCGCTCTAGCGTTCTTGAAGCGCAAATGAATAAAGTTTATAAGGGAACCCTCTGCCCTTGCTCCTATGCCAGAGCAGAATCCCACTATCCTGACAGATGACGGCCGCATACTCCAGCTGCCTCTCAAAGATATCGGCGGCGACTATGGCCTGGAGATGGTCACCTCCCCTCTTACCGACGAGCTGAAAGAGTTCCTCAGGGAAAGGCGTCTTCTTCTGCACGAGATGCAGTGGAAAGGCATCTCTCTTGCCATAGGGTATCAGGACTTTGTCTTTTACGATCAGCCACAGTCCCATCCTGGCTCGCAGGCCCTCTACCTGGGGCACCGCCTTGCACATGACCATGCTGCCCTGATGCAGTATATCCCTCCCTATTCAGAGACCAGCAGGCACGACCATAACGACACAGAGGAGCACTTTTACAATCTTGAGGGCATGTGCATCATCACGACAGGTGAGGGGAAAAGTGAAGCTGATGATGTGCTGAGCAAGCAGTCAAAGGTCATAGAGCCGAACACTGTCCATCAGCTCAGGACAGGGAGCGAGCCTTCTCTCACTCTTCTTAAGATGTTAGGCAACCACGGCCTGGGCTTCGAGGACCACCATTACAGGCAGAAATGACAGGCCATGGTCAGAGTCAACATTCTCAGCCCCCGGTGTCTTGCCGACCAGCATCTGATAGCGGAATATCTTGAGATCATCATGCTTCTGGGTTATGTGCAAAAGTATCCGGAAAAGGGAGACATTCCGAAAGGCTATCTCTTGGGAAAGGGCCATATGCTCTTCTTCAAGGACAAGCTGCTCTATGTAAAGAAAAGGCATGACCTTATCAGGAAGGAGATGAGAAGGCGCGGGTTCCGGCCCGCTCGTACAGTTGTCCTGAAGTCTTTCCCCAAACCCTTGTGCAACGACTGGCACCCCTCACCTCAAGATAAAGCCATCATTAGGCAGCGCCTCATCTGGAAGCTGAGGCTCAAACCCTCTTATTACCGTTATTGTGGCAGACGCCGCTCTCTTGCTTTCTTCCTCTCTCTCGTCAGGAAATCCCAGTGATAGAAATGTTTATATAATCAGGGCACTATGCACGCAGCTCACAAAAGGTGGTGTGTTATGGCAGAATGGGACGATGATGATTTTGACGATGACGGGGATGATTTCGACGGAGACGATGGGGACGACTGAATTCTCCTGCAGGCATCCCTGCACAGGCTTTCTCTCAGGAAGATGCAAGAACATTTTTTATTGAGTGAAGCACGATGAACAACGGCCACACCCTCACCTCCACGCCAAGGAAATTTCTCTTCGTCTCTCTTGATGCCCTCATAGGCGACACTGCCTGGCAGCTCGTCAAGGAAGGCCATGAGGTGAAGTATTTCATCCAGGATGCAGATGAGAAGGATGTCTCTGACGGCTTTGTCCCCAAGGTGGATGACTGGGAGAAAGAAGTGGAATGGGCTGATGTGATTATCTTCGACGACGTGCTCGGCCAGGGCAAGAAGGCAAAGAAGCTCAGGGAGAGAGGCAAGGCAGTCATAGGAGGAACCCCCTATACTGACATGCTGGAAGATGACCGCACTTTCGGCCAGGAGGAGCTGAAGAAAGCAGGAGTCTCCATCATCCCCTACAGGGATTTCACTTCCTTTGAGGAGGCCATACAGTTCGTCCGCGACAATCCGGGGAAGTATGTCATCAAGCCTTCAGGCCAGGCCCAGAACATTAAAGGCCTCCTTTTTGTGGGGGAGGAGGAAGACGGCAAGGATGTCATCCAGGTGCTCGAGGATTACCACCAGGCCTGGTCAAAAAAGATTTCGCAGTTCCAGCTCCAGAAACGCATATCGGGAGTGGAAGTCGCTGTGGGGGCTTTTTTCAACGGGAAGGAATTCATCTATCCCATCAATGTCAACTTTGAGCATAAGAAACTGTTTCCAGGCAATCTCGGCCCTTCCACAGGCGAGATGGGAACCACCATGTTCTGGTCAGGTCCCAACAAGCTCTTCAACAGCACCCTCAAGAGGATGGAGCCCAAGCTGGCTGAGGAAGGTTTTGTGGGCTACATCGACATCAACTGCATTGTGAACAGCAACGGCATCTATCCTTTGGAATGGACAGCCCGGTTCGGCTATCCAACCATCTTCATCCAGCAGGAAGGCATCATCAATCCCCTGGGAGAGCTGTTCTATGAACTCGCCAACGGCATGACCCCTAAACTGAGGGTGAAGAGCGGCTTCCAGATGGGTGTGCGCATTGTAGTGCCTCCGTTCCCCTTCAGGGACAAAGAAACCTTCAACGTCAAATCAAAGGACACAGTCATCGTGTTCAAGAAACCTACAGAGGGCATCCACATCGAGGATGTCAAGCTCGTCAACGGCGAATGGGTCATCACAGGCACTTCAGGGGTTGTTTTGGTGGTATGCGGCACCGGTCAGACCATGCACCAGACCCAGGCCCAGACGTATGCCAGGATAAAGAACCTGATCATCCCCAATATGTATTACAGGGACGACATAGGGGAGAGATGGTATGAGGATTCTGACAAGCTCCACAACTGGGGATACTTGAGAGAGCATTAGACCAGACCGTCTTTATTCCTTTTTGTTGGAGGTATTGTTTCTCTCCACGACGGACTTTCTGAAGAGTAAGCCATGGGATAAAGGCAGTTATCGTTCTGTTCCAGGAGCTATGCACTAACTTTAAATATTCTCTTTCTCCTGAGGAGCCTATGGACCATCATGAGGATAGCGTGACAGCGCAGCATATCACCGAGCAGCTGAAAGAGATTGCTTCACGGCCTGAACATGCGCCTTTGACAGACGAAGACAAGCAGAAACTGAGGCAGATGTCTCTCGTCAGCATGTGGCTGGACGGCTACGACGACATGTTCTCTGACTTCGATTCACGGCAGTATTCGCAGAGGCTGCTCTCGGAGGATTTCCTGGCAGAGACAAAGAGGGAAGTGAGGGATACAGCCACAGGGAAGATAGAGCTTTCGTTCCTCATACCTGCCGGAAAGCGCAACCCCTACCACGAGAGCGTCATCAGGAAGAGGCTGCATGACCACTTCAGGAAACACCATACGCTCCAGCATGAGCATCAGAGAAAGCTGCTGAGACAGGGCTATTCCTTCATCCTCATAGGGTTCCTTGCCATGTTCCTCGCCACCTACATACTCTTTTCCTTCACTGAAGACTCCTTCCTCACGCATTTCCTGGCAATAGTGTTCGAGCCTGCAGGCTGGTTCTTCTTCTGGGAAGGCTTGGATATGATTATCTTCGAGTCAAAGGAGAAGAAGCCTGAGCTTGAGTTCTACGAGAAGATGCATAACTGCAGCATCTCATTCTCATCCTACTGAAGACCAAGAAGTCTGACATCCTAAGGCAGTTTCCTGCACTGCAGGATGAGATTCGGGTTGAGGAATATCCTCTTCCATTTGGAGACTTCTGAAGGTGCTGCGACTCCTGGATAATCCCCCTCTTTGCCGAGCATATCATTCATGAGCTGGAAATGGAGATGAGGGGGCCATCCGCCGTTGGTCGGATAGGAGCCCACTTTAGCAAATGCCTCGCCTTTCCTGATAATTTTCACTTTCTCAAAGGCAATCATGAAAATATCTGCA
>CAZTOO010000049.1:0-6741 GCA_964615215.1 uncultured Methanosarcinales archaeon | reverse complement strand
TAAAGTCATTGGAGGATGAAGAACAGCGTTATCATCAGAACACCTTCTTCACTTTGAGGTTACTTATCATCAGCCAGGATGCTATGAAGAAATAGGTGAGATAGCCCCAGAACGGGACATGGAGATAATAAAGGAGGGGCACAAAGATGCCGTTGAGAGTGATGGGCATCCCGATGAAATGGCCTTCAAACTTCGTGAGGTTGTATCTGGCAAGCCTTATCATGCCGCAGATCACGAAGAAAGCATAGATGACCAATGCATACCACTGGAAGGCTTCGTTGGAGAGATGGAAACTGAAGAATACCGGAACAACACCGAAAGAGATGATGTCTGCAAGGGAATCTATCTGCTTGCCGAACTCATTGGCCTGTTTTGTCCATCGCGAGACCTGGCCGTCAAGGACATCGCCTAAGACAGATATCAACAGAAGCACTGCTGCAATGTCCAGATTGCCTATGCTCGCAAAGAACATGGCCAGCAGGCCCAAAGAGACGTTGGCGAAGGTGAAGATATCTGCCAGCTTGAGCTTTTCCTTGCGCAGAGGTATGCCTTCCACCATTCTAAGAGTACATGATGTAGCGGGTTTATTAACTTATCGTGTGGAAGTGTTAGCCTCTGCTCCCCACACTCCTCTTCAGATTAGTCGTCTGTAGCAGAAATTGGCTCATCATAGGGACTATCCGAAGAGTAAGCTTAGGATGCTAGGCTATCAGCATAGGGGAAGAGGCAAGAACACTGGGAAACTGCTTTTAGAAAGATTTAATAACTGCTGATTTCTTAATGACCATATGACCAAGCATATCCACAGGAAACTGGACCATCTGGAGAAGAGGATGGCGAACATAGAATCCCTCCTGTTAGAGATGAAAGACCAGCATGACAGGAAATTCAGCTCCAGGATGAAGAAAGGCCTGAAACAGCCGCTGGAGAAGAGAGGCATCAGGAAAAGGAAGAGGGTCATGGCTGAAGGCAATACGGTGGTGGCTCCTGCTGACGGCAAGATATGCCATATCATACCTGTGGAAAGCTCCACACCGGTGATGAGAATCAAGAAAGGAGAATCAGGCGTCTTAGGACAGGTGTATGCCCTGATCAGCGACACCATCAAGAAAGGGACAATCATCGGCATCTTCATGTATCCCTATGACAGGCATGAGCAATGGGCTCCTCTATCTGGCAAAGTAGTACTGGTCAAGCACGTGAAAGGAAAGTTCTACAAGGCTGACGAGAACAAGGCGTTCCTGAACGAAAGGTGCGAGATTATCATAGAGAACAAAGCCATAGGCAGGGTGAAGGTCATACAGATAGCAGGGCTTGTGGCACGAAGAATCAGGACGTATGTAAAAGAAGGGGACATGGTACAGAAAGGTCAGATGATAGGTAAGATACTGCTCGGCAGTCAGACAGCGCTTGTCCTGCCTGAGAACGTGAAGGTGGAAGTGAGCAAGAGACAGAGAGTGATTGGCCTCGAGACAGTCATCGGAAGATACTGACTTGTGCTCGCTTCTGTGTTTTTTCGTCTTCAAAAAGAGGGATTAGCTTTAAATAATAGTAAGGCATAACCGGGAGTGAACATGAAAAGATTCATGCATAAGAAAGGTGTTACTCCATTAATCGCAACTATACTTCTCATTGCATTCGCTATCGCCTTGGGAGCTGTCGTGATGAACTGGGGAAGGAGCTATGTGGAGAGCTCTGAGGCGTATGCTGATAAAGATCCTTGCGCATTGCCTCTCGGGATGAGCATAGCTAACGTCAACGGAAAGCAGTATTTCTGCTATGACGGAAAAGATGTACGCTTCAGTTTCGAGAATGGTGATGTCGGGGACATCGCAGGCATACAGATCATTATCTATGGAGACAAGGATATCTTCGCCAGCGACATCCCAGGCACTGCCACCAAGAGAGGGGATGTGACGAAGAGCGCCATCTCGTACAACAAGGACGTGTACGGAAGGATAGAGCAGGTCAAGCTCATCCCGAAAGTCGTGAAGGCAGGCACCACAGAAGAGATGCTCTGCAAGAATTCTGAAGTTGTTGTGAATGTTGTGGATGTGTGCGGATAGATTGATAGTTCTTGAGGTATTCTTTCTTTTGACGAATCTGAAGAGTAAGCTTGGGGTCTAAAAGCTGTTAAGCTCCGGAACTCTCATGGCCCAGCAACAGAAGCTTACTCTTCAAAAGGAAAAAAGAAGACAACAAACTGCGAAGAATACTGTTGTGAGAGAGAAAAGACATAAATAGCCTTAGTGTTTCTTCCTGGACATGGTAAGGATAACACTGAAGCTCAACAAGAGTGTAGAACAGAACGCCACTGAGTACTTCGAGAAGTCGAAGAAGGCAAAGAGGAAGTTGGATGGCATCAGGACAACCATAGCCAGGTTTGAGAAGAGATACGAGGAAGTGGTGAAAAAGCAGGAGATTGCCCTTAAAAAGCAGGAAGAGAAGAAGAAAATCGTCAGGAAGAACTTCTGGTTCGAAAAATTCAGGTGGCTCTTCACGTCTGAAGGATTTTTGGCCATAGGAGGCAGGGATGCCACCACTAACGAAATAATAGTCAAGAAACATATGGACAAGGATGATGTTGTCTTCCATACAGACATGGCAGGAAGCCCGTTCTTTGTGATAAAGAAAAAAGAGAGATTGCCTGGAAAAGAGGATATCAAGGAGATAGGCCAGCAATCGCTTGATGAAGTTGCACAGGCTGTTGCTGTCTATTCACGGGCATGGAAATTGGGTGTGGCATCAATAGAAGTGTTCCATGTGAAGCCAGAGCAGGTCAGCAAAGAGGCAAATACAGGAGAATTTGTGGGCAAAGGCTCTTTTATCATCAGAGGAAAAACCACGTATCTCAGGCCTGAGATGGAGATGGCTATAGGCATATTGGAGTATGAAGACACAAAGCTTGCCATGGGCGGCTCTGTTACTGCGGTAAAGAATCTCTGCGAGAAGAGCGTTGTTTTACAGCCAGGCAAAGATAAGCCTGGAGGGCTGGCGAAGATCATCTCCAAGAAAATCGGAGTTTCTGACTTGGACGATATCATCAAAGTGGTTCCTGCCGGCGGGGCAAGGATGAAGAAATAGTTAGTTTTCTTCTTAAGCAAGAGGAAGGATATTTAAATAAGGAGCTTCTTACTTACCTTATCAGAATAACAAGGTGAGAGCATGAAGATGAAACTTATCGTCCTTTTAATGGCAGCGTTGTTTGTTATTGCAGCCTGCACCAACACTACCAACACGAACAATGAACCAAGAGCATGCACTATGGAATATGCCCCGGTATGCGGTGTAGACGGAGAAACATATGGAAACGCATGCATTGCAGGAGATGTCAAGATTGCGTATGAAGGCGAATGCAAGGAAGCAGTGTTCTGCACCGATGATGTCATGCAGTGCCCTGACGGAAGCTATGTCTCAAGGGATCCTGAGAACAGCTGCGAATTCAGCCACTGCCCTGAAACCAGCATTGAGACAAAGGCAAAAGGATACTGTAATGGAGAGAATGTCGCCGGCGTGTATGTCTGCGGCAATACTATCAGGGTAGTGAGTTCATTGCTCGGCGGTGGGACAACAAACTACAAGGAAGACGGCACGAGCGTGCAATGCCCTGTGGTTGCGCCTGACTATATGACAGAAGAATGCAAGACTATGATGGCTGATGAAAGCTGCAGAGAGGTGTCATGCGGCTGAACCGAGAGGCAGTGTGCAGCACGTGAAGGAAAAAATTTATAAATCTACCCTTCCTCTTTTTTTCAATGGAGCAACTCCCCCACTTCAATGATTTTCATTCTTTTCTCTGGGTGCATCAGGTAGAGGCCTGGTTTATAGAATTGAGCAAGAATCCCTATATAAGGGCCAGACAGGCAGTGAAAAGGGTCTCCTTTGAGAGAGTGCCTCTCCAGCATTTTGAGGGAGAAGATTCCACCCCGCTGATGACTGCGCTGCTCTATGCGCTTTCTATGGGCCAGGAGATGCAGAAGACGAATGACTGCCTCAGGAGGATAGCCCCACTCCAGCTGGAGTTAGAGAAAAGAATTGCCGACGAGACCAAGGCAGTCACTGACGGATATGTGGCAGATGCTGCTGCGCTGACTTCTTCCTCAATACCCACCCCCTATTCCATGCCGAACATGCCGCACGACCAGCTTTCCTTCAGTGAAGAGGAAGCTAAAGCTCTGCTCCAGACAAGACCCACAACAGGAAATATCGACAGCCTGATAGAGGAGTATATGCGCGCACGGCTGGCTTCGGAATATCAGACGATAAAAGCAGCAGTCACTACCTATCATGCTGCAAGGAGCTATGGAATCCAGGAAATCAATGAGGCGCTTGCCCGCAACAGCATAGCGTTGACTGTCATGGCCAGCGCTGTCACCCACAGGCTCATAGATGCTGAACAGTTGAAGGACATCGAGGGGATGAGAAGCGACCATCATACAGAAAGAACCAGGAAAAGGTTTTCATTGAAGAACTGCCCTGTTGCTGATGCCTATAGAGTGGTGGATGACTATCTCCTCCAGAGATACGGCTTCAAAGCAGGTTTTGCTGAGGGGCAGATGGGATTCTGTGCAGTGTGTGAAGAGCATGGACAGCTGGCAGCGAGAATCTTTACCCCTTCGTTTGTGAAGTTGGAGGGGATGAAAAGAACCATGCCTTATATCTCTGAAGGCTCTCCTGAATGCACGTACCGGTTTGAGGGAAAAGTAAATCCTCTCTCTTTCTTCACAAAGCCAGGTCAGCAAAGGATTGATGAAGCAAGAGCATTGCTCAGGCAGAATATTCCAGTGATACCGCTGCAGACTCAGTCACCGAACTTGTAGTGCTTGACGATCTTCTCTGTGATGTGCCACCTGCATTTCAGGCCGTTGGGGAAGACAACCCAGTCTCCTTCGCCAAACTCCACTTCTCCGTCCTGGAACGTGACTTTCGCCTTGCCTTCAAGGATGTAGCACGTCTCCTTGTCATCGTATTCCCAGTCGAATTCAGAAGGCTCTTTCTCCCAGAGAGGCCAGTCTGCTGCCATGTGCATATCCTGGACTGTGGGCTTCCTGACTTTCGGGGAATGATAGAGCATAATGTGGTGTAGGCTTTTATAGTATTTATGCTTTACCACAAACCATGCCCATAACAACTGCAGAGATGAAAAGGCTGGAAGACTTGGCTGAGCAGCAAGGCATCTCAAAGCTCCAGCTCATGGAAAATGCAGGCAAAGGGAGCTTTGATTTCATCAGGCATCTGGTAAAGGGAAAGAGTGTGCTTGTTGTGTGCGGACAGGGGAATAACGGAGGCGATGGGTTTGTCCTGTTCCGGCATCTGATTGAAAATAATTTTGATGTTCAGCTCCTGTTTATCGGTGATGAGAAGAAGATGAAGCCTGAGGCAAAGGAGAGCTTTGGGAAGATACAGAGGTACAAAGAGCATTTTGTCAAAGACATGAGCAGGAAATACGATTACATCATCGACGCACTTCTGGGGACAGGGACGAAAGGAGAGGTCAGGGAGCCTTACAGAAGCATGATAGAGAACATCAACAGGAACGGAAGCAAGATTGTAAGCTTAGATGTCCCTTCTGGGCTTGAGCCTGAGAGCATCAAGGAGCCTGAAACAGTAGTCAAGGCACATACGGTGCTCTGTTTCCATGACAGGAAATTCGGGCTGAAGAACTATAACTGCATGGTCATCGACATCGGGATTCCGAAAGGCTTAAAATGACCCCACCATTCCTATTTCTGCATGAAATGCATGACTGCGAAAGATATCAGGAAGATTCTGCCCAGAAGAAAAAAGGACAGCCACAAATGGGACAACGGCTCAGTGCTGTGTGTAGGGGGAAGTGAAGAATATGTCAGTGCCATCATCTATGCAGGCATGGCTGCCTACCGTTCAGGCTGCGATATAGTGACCATAGCAGCACCGTCGAGGATTGCGTGGGCCATACATGCGCATAATCTTGACCTGCTGACGATAAAGTATAAAGGAACACATTTTCAGACAAAACATGTCAAAGATATCGTGAAACAGAGCGAGAAGTTTGATGTTGTTCTTTTAGGTCCTGGACTTGGTATGAAGAGCGCTTCTTTTGTGAAAAGACTTGTCAAGGAGCTGGTTAAGAGGAAAAAGAGGCTGGTGATCGATGCTGACGCGCTGAAAGTAGTCAGACTGAAAGATGTCGATAACGCCATCCTCACACCGCACAAAAGAGAGTTTGAGATACTGATGAAGAACAGCAAGATGAAAAGTGAAGATATGAAGAGACTGCAGAAAGAACTGAAGAGCAATGTTCTGCTGCTTAAGGGTGCTGCCGACACCATCATCAGCGCAAAAAGCATCTGTTACAACAGGACAGGCAATGCTGGCATGACTGCGGGAGGGACTGGCGATGTGCTTGCCGGATTATGCGCAGGGCTCTATGCACAGACAAAGGATGCTGTGGATGCAGCAAGGATTGCTGCCTATGTGAACGGAGCTGCAGGAGACATCTGCCTGAAGAAGAGAGGCTATGGCTTCACTGCGTCAGATGTTCTTGAAGAGTGTAGGACTGTCCTCAGGGAATTTGGACAGATGCATAAAAGGATTTAAATACTGTTTCTGACAGGAAAGCATTGGTAGATGTAACTCTACAGGTAAGGTACCATGCAGAACGTGTTTTATGACATAGGCATCATACTGCTCATAGCCACATTCCTCGGCTTCCTGGCAAAGCTCATCAAGCAGCCTCTCATCCCTGCGTACATCATCGCA
>CAZTOO010000048.1:0-6773 GCA_964615215.1 uncultured Methanosarcinales archaeon | reverse complement strand
GATCGAAACAACCAGCCTGAGGTTATGCTTCATCAGCTTCTCTTGGTAAGGGTTGTCTCTCGGCATTGCCTCTGCAGTTTCCCTGTACTTTACTGCAAGCTCATGCTCCTCCTCACGCGTGAGTACAGGGTAGCGCTTTATATCCCTCAATATGAAGCGCAGGACATCACCGGTATAGCTTTTCTCTGCTGCAGCAATCTCCTCATCAGTCATAAGCTCAACTTTTCCTACGATGAGCTCTAAGTCTGCCTCTGCAGCCCCGGCTTTGCTCTCTACCGGCATAGCTGGCTGAGGATGAGATTCCGGCACTTTGCGCTTCTGCTGCATAGGAGAAGACAATCCTGTTGTTCCTTTAAAAATTTTTAGGTGTCATCTCCTCCTATACCGCGTCTTTTCAGGCACTATATAGGATTATCCACATGCTCCTGCTGTAATCATAAGCTGTTATCTGCAACACCAATCTAGAAAAACTCAACCCTCAGCTGAAATAATCCCCTGAGCACTCCTCCCTGTCAAAATCCTCGATATCGTAATCCCCGTCAGCCCAGTTGTTCAGGATCGAAACAGGTCTGGAGTAGTTCTTGAAATAGCATCTCCATACGTATCCTTCAACATCATCCGCAGCATCCTGCGCATCATCCTCAAGGTCGTCGATCTTGCTGTACGTGTATTTGTAGTCATCATGCAGCTCTTCCCTGTAATCGTCAGTGAACTGCAGCTCCACTTTCTTGGTCCTGAAGAAGATTTCGCATTCCCCGTCGTCATGCTTCTCCTCGACGCTCATGTAGGTGGTGATATCCATCTCAACCGTCCTGTTTTCGTACTGAACTGTCCACGTCACTTCAGCGGTGGCGCAGTCGTCCAGAGCGCTGGTGAAGCACTCCAGGTCATCTTCTTGGCATTCAATCACTTCCCTCTTGCAGTCATTGTCGTTCTCGTAGTTGCACAGCCTCGGGCACACACCGTCGTTGTAGGTGCAGGTGCTCACCGCCTCATGCATGCACTCATGCGGCTTCCCCATATAGCAGATGTCCTTGGTCGTGGCATTGTTGTCGTTGCAGTCAGCATCCTTCTCGCACTCATTGAGCGTCTCATGGACGCATGTCGCAGAGGCAGTCTTCGGATATGAGCATCTGTCTGTGGTGGTGCTGTCATTGTCGTTGCAGTCCTCATCTTCGCAGCATGCGAATTTTACGCATTCATGGTTTTTTATGGATGAGCAGTACCCGCAGAGGGGTGCTGTGCATTCATGGTTCCTGCACTGCTCATTGTCCGGGCATGCGCTATCATCGCAGCATTGATACTCTTTGCAGACCCCTGTTTCAGCATCCGCATACTGGCACTCCCCGCATTCAGGATTCTCACATACATTCTCGACACAGGTCTGCTCTCCCACACATCCTGCATCAGTGCAGCAGTTTGCTGACGTCTCTCCCGGCTCCAGTTTTCCATTTCCGCACGCAGGCTCCTGGGCAGCCAGCTCCTTTTCACTTGGCGCCTGCTGGATGCAGGCAGTGATGATGAAAGCTAGGGCAAACAGGAGAATGAGCATAGGTAATCTATAGTGATTTTTCATCTGTAAGAGAAAGGAGGGACAGAACTTATATTTATGGGTTTCTTCTCTGGAAAGAGAGTATCCTTTTCTATTCATCCCTGTATATCGGCTTCTCAGGCACTAGGTAGATCATCCACCACGACACTGCTGTGATGACGAACTTCGTCAGGATGTTGCTCCAGATCATGATTACCAATACAGGCCATGACAATACGCCTGAGAACGCAATGATGGAGAACAGGATGCTGTCTATAGGTATGGAAACTGCGTTTGATATAATTACTCTAGTCCATTGTGGCTTATCTTTTCCATAACCTTTTGTCCAGACCTCATACACTCCTGTATCAGCCAACTCTGCAATGACCATGGTCACTATGGAGGCAATCATGATCCTCATCTGTATGCCGAAGATGAATTCCCAGGCTGTCTGGCCTCCTGCTGCTATCCATTCTGCCTGTCCAGGCATATGTATGACTGCAAGGAAATACAGCGAGGCAAGGATATTGATGGCAGCGCTGGTGAAGATGGTGACAATAGCAGCATTCTTCCCCAATTGTTTGTGGATGAGGTCTCTCCAGGTGAATGTGAGAGAATAGATGATGCCTGCATCCATGACAATCTTCCCTATGACGATGACCTTGGTGGCAGCGATGTTGGCAACTAACTGGAGAAAGATGTAGACAGCAACAAGCACGATAGTCAGCTGGAGTTTAGTCGGTTTGTGCTTCATACTCCCTTCCCGAAACCGCAGAGCTTAAAAAGGTTTTGTTGTTCCAGCGTGCCTATGCCCTTCACATTCACCATCCAGAAGAGAGACGGCAAAGCAAGGACAGCCTTATTCAAGACGCCCCATGGCATCATCCACACTCCAGCTTTCTGCCCAGTAGCGACAAAAGCGACAGTGAAAACACTCTCCTCTCACGATCTTGAAGAGATTGGTGCAGAAATCCTGATGTGCAACACCTACCACCTTTATCTCAAGCCAGGCACCAAGACCATGAAGAGGATGGGAGGCCTTCATCAGTTCATGAACTGGAAGAAGCCCATCATCACAGATTCCGGAGGCTTTCAGGCCTTTTCTTTGGGCATGGGCATAGAGCACGGCATAGGCAAGTTCGATAACATCTTTCCCGACGAGCCTAACCTTGACGGAAGCAGAGGAAAGAGGCAAGGGAAGCAGGCACAGCCAGGCAGGAGCATGACTGTCATCACAGATCAAGGCATTGAATTCCGTTCCATCTATGACAGCTCAAAACATTTCCTCACGCCAAAAGGCTCTCTCCAGATACAGAAAGACTTGGGCTCAGACTTAACGTTAGTGCTTGACGAATGCACTTCCCCATTGTCAGACTACAATTATACAAAGAACAGCATGGAGCGCACCCATCGCTGGGCAAAAGAGCAAATAAAGTACAAGAACAAACAGCAGTTCATGTTCGGCATCATACAAGGAGGCTATTTTGAAGACTTGAGAAAAGAAAGTGCAAGAGTCATTTCCTCTTTACCCTTCGACGGCATCGCAATAGGCGGCTCATTAGGGAAGACAAAAGCAGACATGCACAAGATACTGGAATGGGCCCTCCCCTTCTTGCCTGAGAACAAGCCAAGACATCTCCTGGGGATTGGGACAGTGGAAGACATCTTCGAGTCAGTGAAACGGGGCATTGACCTGTTCGACTGTGTGGGACCCACACGGATTGCTCGTGCAGGCTACGCTTATATCAGGCCAGAGTCAGGCGGCAGGAAGAACAACAAATACAGGATTCATGTCACCAACGGCAGTTTCCGACACGACAAGAAGCCATTGGATACGAACTGCACCTGCAAGATGTGCAAGACCTATACAAGAGCATACGTCTATCACTTATTCAAGAGCAGAGAGATGCTTGCTTCAAGGATTGTCTCCTACCACAACGTCTATTTCTTTCTGAAGCTGATGGAAGAGATTAGGCAGGCAATAAACAGGAAGAGATTCTCACAGCTCTGCAAGAAATGGATTAGATGATCAGATTCCCACGTGCTCTAGACTCAATCCCAATGCACCCTGCTCTTTGCCAGCCACATTCTGCTGGCTTGCTGATGGGTTAAGGGCGTCTCTTACTACCTTTTCAAGATGATGCGACACTGCTCCAAGTACATGTGTCTCAGCATCAGGCCTGTAGAGCTTGTTTTCAGGCAGCCTTTCCAGATGTTCATAGGCAGCTTCCTCTGCGATCGCAGCCCATCTCCTCCGCAGGTCCATCAGCCCCTCATACTTCCTCTGATCGAAGAATCCGAGGCGTACGCCTTGCGCTTCTTTGTTCGCATATTCAGCAAGGGCATCGCAGAGTGTCCTGTACGCGGGGGACGCAGTGGCCTTTGGTACGGTCCTTTCAGCCAAGATCTCGATTTTCCTGTCAGGATAGGAGTCATCCTCCATTGTCCTGCCAAGATACGCATGGTAGGTGCTCAATGCAGGCTGTTCCGCATAGATGGTCTTTCCCCCTTCGAAGATGATGGAATGCAGGTCCCTGCTGACTTTGTGCGAGAGATAGAACTCCTCGTCATGGGGTCTGATCCTCTTTGCCTGCATTTCCGCTTTTGCAGTCTCGTATGATTTCTCGACTATCTTGTCAAGGTGGTCAAGGGTGTGATACAGCTGGTGTATCCTTCTCACAGACTCCTCCCTGATGCGTCTGGAGCCTGGCCAGAACCAGAACCTTGTTCCGTAGTCTCTCCTTTCCTGCTCTTTCTTTATCTCATTACCCACCATCTCTCTGTAGGCTTCAGTGTCCTTCTCCATCACGCTTGCTT
This sequence comes from uncultured Methanosarcinales archaeon, assembly GCA_964615215.1. GTDB lineage: Archaea > Nanobdellota > Nanobdellia > Woesearchaeales > CAZTOO01 > CAZTOO01. The sequence continues at coordinate 2,425 of CAZTOO010000048.1, read as the reverse complement.
TCGAATCAAGTTCTGCCTTTTTCAGGTCATATCTCGCCTGGTCAGTGAAATCACTGAAACTGGCGTTATAGGCAGCTCTGCTGTTGGCAGGTGTCGTTGTTCTTCTCTTTCCGAATAAACGTGTCCAAAGGCTCATTATCTCTCCATTCCCCTTGCTCGTAGTGTAGCTAGTGCTTATGCTCTTTATAAAAGTTGCGTTGGTTTCCCCTCTTATGCAGAATCTCTCAGAAACCTTTAAAACCCCCTCCTATTCCTTCCTTTCTTATGGGCCTGTAGCTCAGCCTGGTAGAGCATCGCCTTCGCAAGTGAGGGAAACTTTTCCTCGCGGAAAAAGGCGGGGGCCTCGGGTTCGAATCCCGACGGGTCCATCAAAACCTTTAAAACAAGGCAGTCTTTCCAACATCTATATAAGCCTGTAGCTCAGACCGGTAGAGTGCCCCGTTGGCTTAGTGCCGAATCGTTATGCCCAGCATTCGAATCGGCACTTGCGCAGAGCGCGGATGTTGCATGGCAACACCGGCAGCGCATATGCTCCAAAATCGGGGAGGCCTCGGGTTCAAATCCCGACAGGTCCATCCATGAGAAACATTATCCTTGCGGGAATCGTGCTTTTTGTTATAGCCATGACAGCCTGCAATGTCCCTCCTGTAGAGATCAACACACCCTGCGGCTATCTCAACCCCCATGAGTCGGTGAGATGCGAATGCACAGGAAAGATAGTGAATGACTGCCCTTTGGGGAACTGTACAGAGACAAACTATTACTGCCAGGGAACATGCGGCGAATGCACCTGCTACCAGAAGGACGATATGGGAGATTTCTACTGGAACGGCAACCTCTATGTTCCTGTGAACTGCTCCAGCCTGAAAACAGCATAAGTAATATATACAACGCCATTTCTCCTCTTCTCATGGAAGAAAACTGCATATTCTGCAAGATTGTAGATGGGAAAATCCCTTCTGCAAAAGTGTTCGAGGACAAAGAAGTGCTTGCGTTTCTCGACATCTCGCCTGTCAATCCAGGCCATTGTCTTGTCATTCCTAAACAGCATTACCCCACCATCATCGACATCCCTCCTGAAGAGCTGAAGACCATCATCCACGAGGTCAAGAACATAGCTGAGGGAGTCATGAAAGCCACAGAGGCAGACGGCTTCCATATCCTCATGAACAACCACGAGGCAGCAGGCCAGGTCGTGCATCACATGCATTTCCATGTCATCCCGAGGTTCAAGAAGGACAATGTCAAGCTCAACTGGCCGGCCAAGAAATACAAGGAAGGGCAGATGGAAGAAGTGCGCAAACGTATTGCTAAACAGTTCTAGTGTTATGTCTTATTCTCAGTGTTTATTCTTCTGACGACTTTTTTCGAATTCGAAAGCTTCTGTTGAGCCTGTTGTTATCGTGCGGGACTTTAACAGCCCTTAAGTCCCAAGCTGACTCTTCAGATTCGCCGTAGGGAAGAAGAGGAAGAACGAAACGACGATATCAACAACACCCTTATAAAAACATTTAAATAACCCTTCTTGTTTTTCTCGAGCATATGGTGGTGTAACTCAGCCTGGTTAGAGTGCAACGCTCATAAGCAAGGCAAGATGAGCACTGAGCCGCAGGGCAGTGAGGAACATCTGCACCTAAGACACGTTGAAGTCGCGAGTTCAAATCTCGCCACCACCATTTTTTCTCCTCCTTGAAAAATCCGTTATGTTTATAAACAATCGTTCTCAATGGATGATGTACCTTGAAAAAGAGTACCTTATCATTCATCATCCTGCTGCTGGCAGTCATCACCTTCCTCTTCATCTTCCGCCAGGTCAATATCAGCACCTCCAGCATAGAGCTCTCGAAACGCTTCCAGGTCAATCAGGATACAGGCATCATAAGAGGCGCAGAGCCTCTCTATATCCAGGGCTCAGGAGGCGCAGTGATTTTCTTCCACGGTTTATCCTCCTCTCCCCAGGAGCTGAGGGAGATGGCTACCAAAATCCATGAGCAGACAGGCTATACGGTCTATGTCCCTTTATTGACAGGCCACGGCACCAATCTCATGCGTTTCTCCAGGCTTACCTGGAGAGAACTGCTGGATGATGCAGATGCAGCATATGAAAAGATCAATCAGGAACAGCAGCCAGGAGACAAGTTCTTTGTGGTAGGGCTGTCGAGCGGCGCAGTCATGGGCTCCTACCTTGCAGCAAAGCATGATTTTGACGGCTTGGTGATGTATTCGCCATCCTTCCTCCTGCTTGAAAGCGACATGAAATATGTCGTTCCTATGCGATATTTCCATGCGATCCTGCCTTTCCTGAAGAAAGAGAAGATAGGCGACATCGAGGACCCTGAAGCAGTGAAGGAAAGGGTTGCTTATCCCTTCTTCTCAACCAAATCACTTTTGGAATTCCTTGACATGGTGGACTATGTGAAGCCAA
>CAZTOO010000047.1:5499-6906 GCA_964615215.1 uncultured Methanosarcinales archaeon | reverse complement strand
GTAAAGATGCCTTCCAACGGGCATGGCTTATATACCCTTGTGTTGGTGTTGACGACAGTGATCCATTCTCCGGGAGGGGTGATGTCCACATCCACATCGTAGAGCAGCGCGTCATCATCATCCACCCTCATCTTGGTGGGAGCATCGCTCTGCGACGGATAATTCTCATTGATCTCCCACTCGTAGGAGGCGCTGCCTGTGTATTTCGTGAGAGTGACTTTCCTCATGGTGCCGCAATCGTTGAGATTCACGCCTACGAAACGGTCGTCTGCATGATAGGTGACATACTGCTGTTTCATGATGAACTCGTCTTCCTCTGTGTCGTACACCAGGGTGTCATGCGAGATATAGCTTGCAGATGTCGCAGAATCGATAGTGCCATGCATCAATGCACCGCCGTCAATCTCATCCCCCCATGAATAGGAATAGCTCCAGGTTGTGGTGCCGTGCCATTCCGGGTTGCATTTCCCTTTCGTGCTGATCTTGTAAGGATAATCATAGGAGCTGTCTGGATCTGAGTTTGAGGATATCAGGACTACCCCCCACACTTTTTCCTCGTCGCGGGTCCTGCAGAATGTCCTTTCCTTGATGTAGGTCCAGTCCTCCCTATACCAATTGGCGCCTATCTTTATCAAGGCTGTCCGCTGATGCTTTTCGTCGCCCTCATTCTCGAAGGTGTAAGTGACCTTATCGATGTCGTTCTGGCTGAATATGCCGAGATGATAGGCTATGCCCAAGGGGTTGAGCGCCTCGAATTCAGGGTAGTCCTTGTCTTTCTGATAGAGGTACTGGAGATAGGAAGAGCCCGCTATAGGGCTGCCGGGCAGGTTGGGGACATCCTGGTAGATGAGGAAGGGCTTATAGTTCCAGTCCCATGCTGCGTACTCTGCGAATTCGTTGTCGAAGTAAGACGTCTTGACAGTCGCGTCAGTCGAACTCATGCTCTTGGCTCTCTTAAGAGCATCTCCCACCGGGGAAGGATCCCCTACATACTGTGTCTGGAAGAGCCACCACATATAGGTGCCGTATTCGTGGTTCAGGCCGAAGGTGATCATTTTCTTAGAAAGCTTGTCGAAGAACTCCTCAAGGTACTCATGCTCTGAATTGTAGTCTGGATAGACATAATGCTCTGCCCATGTCGCAGTGCTCTCCATAAGCCATCGCTCGTCGGCAGGGTCATAGTCAAGAGGGAGTGCAAACTGGAAGCAGTGGAAGAGCTCATGCGCCAATGTGGTGCGTGTCTTCCTCTCATCCATGCCGTAGCGCAGCTTGATGAGGCATCTCGTCTGGTTGTCCATATCGCGCATCTCTGCTGAACCATAGTCGCTCATGTTCACGATGTGGATATAGACTGTTGCTGCCGGCCTTACACCAAGGAGATCCTCGTGCATGGGGAATGCCTTGACA
>CAZTOO010000047.1:0-5489 GCA_964615215.1 uncultured Methanosarcinales archaeon | reverse complement strand
TCTTCTGGTTCTCCATCTGGGTGTCTCCTTCGATGAAGAAGGTGTCTGACTGTCTCAAGGGAGAGGTGGAGAGCGTAGTGGTGCGTATCTTCCAGTCTCCGGGTGCGGCTTCCGCCGACGGGATGATGCTCAATGCGTCTGCCAAGGTGCTTGTCGGCTTTGCATTCATGTAGAATTTCTCTGAGAGCGGGCTGACGTAATACGGCTCCAATATCTTCTTCGTCTTCTCGTCGAGAGTGTCGTAGTTCTTCGCCATCCAGACCTCTGCCTCCTGTGCAGAGCTCCTGCCTGAAGAAGGCGCTGCCTGATAGGATTTCGGGAGCGCATCAGGCTGATAGTTTGCGATTATGCGCAATACGTTTGCCTGTTTCTCGTCGAGCTTTCCTTCCTCAAAAGCCTTATCGATCCTGTCGAAGGAGGTTGTAGGGGGTTGTTTGGGGGCTTCTGTGGCGAGTATCTCTTTCAGTTCAGCGTCAGTCACTGACTGGATGTCCTGCTCTGAGAGCGTCTCTTTTGCGGCAGTGTCAGACTTCTCTGCAGGCCTGCTGCACGCTGAGAGCAAGAGAAGTATGATGAGGAACAGCGTTATGATGTGTTTCTTCATGATTCATCCCCCTTTGCCGCATAGGAGTGTGCAATGCTATTTAAAGTTTAGCCAAGAAGAAACTTTTTATAGTATAAGCTATTTCTACCGGCAAGGTGATGATCCATGAGGAAAATGGTTGTGTTATTGATTATCGCGATGTTCGTGCTTACTGCATGCGCGAGCAAGAGCGCTGCGCCGGGCAATGCCCTGCAGGCGAAAGTGGCGGAGAAGACTGCGGAATCTGCTGTGCAGAAGACCGAACAGGCAGCAGAAGATGCTGCAGAGAAGGCATCGCAGGAGCTAGTCAACCTGAAATGCACCATCGCCGGCATCCAGACCATCTACTGGCTGAAAGGGAATGCGAAATCTGAGAGCAACGGAAGGGAGATCTGGCTGATGGGGCCTGACTCCTACAGTGTGGTGGAGGTCGGCGGAAAGAAATATCTGCTGAACGCCTCTATAGAGGAATCAGGCATGTCCTATGAGGCCATGAAGACCAACTACCAGCTGTCGAAGACAGTGGACACCATCGACTGCTGGGAGAATGTGGTAACAGAGGATATGTTCGTGCTGCCTGACTATCCTGTGATAACAAACGAGGAATGGATGCAGATGGCACAGGACGAGATGATGAAGGCGTACGGTGTGCCTCAGGAATAGTTTTTTGATTGTTTTTTTCTTTCTGTTTTTCGCTTTCTCCTGTGTAATAGCTCTTACACAGAAGCTTACTCTTCGGATAGTCTGTTTGAATGATGAGATGTATGATATACTAGATACGACGAATTTGAAGAGGAGTGTTGGGTAAGCAGGGACTTTACGGCCCAGAGAAAAATAATGTTCATGTCTCTTTCTTTTTCCCGTTCTCATTCTTCTTCCGCAGCAGCATGTCGTGCTCTATCATCTCGTTGATCTCGGAGATGCTCTTCACAAACCCTTTCCTGCCGTAGTCAACGCTCTCTGCGACGCCTTTCACCAGATGGTCAAAGCTGTTCTTAGTCGCATGGGGCACTTCGCTGATGAAATGCTCGACGTGATAGACTGAGGTGCGGATGCTGTCACGGGGCCTGATAAAGAAGGTCTCCACCAACAAGTCCTGATAGCTGATAGGCCTTTTGATCTCTACTTCCCTGATGAACCACATGAAAACCAGGACCATGCTCAGCCTGAAGAGCGAGGAGATGATGAACACAGAGTCATAGCTGACTTCGAAGAGATGTGTGACTGAAGGGGTGTTCAGGAGGAGCCCCCCCACGATGCCTCCTCCCAGGACGCCAAACCCGAACAAGGCATTGAAATAGCCTGATGCCCTGGTGCGTGTGGAGTCTTCGGTGATGTTCAGCAGATAGGTGAAGGTGCTTAACTCAAAACCTGCCCATGCTGCTCCCACAAAGATGTTGAAGAGGAAGAATCCCCAGAAGGTGTGTATCCATATGGCAGGGAAGGAGCAGAACACAATGAGGAATGCGCTCAACACAACAACTTTCCTGCTGCCGAAGCTCTCCAGCTCGTTGGAGAGTATCTTGAAGAAGAAGGTCTTTGATGCGAGAGTGACAAGCGCCAGGGCTATGACCTGTGCGAAAGAAAGCCCCAATGTCTTGATATAGTAGGGGATGAAGAAGGGAGCTGAAACATAGACCGAGAACATGAATAATGCGTAAAAGAACGTGAAATACATGTAGTTGCTCTTCCATGCTTTCCTGAGGAACACCCTGACAGGCATGACGTCTTTCTTATGCGGCACATCCCCTGGGTCTTTCATGGCATAGAGGTAGAAGGCGCTTATCCCTCTCACGATGAAGCAGATCGCAAAGAGTATGACGAAGGCTATGACCAGATGCTCCTGGAAGACGGTGAAGATGATGAAGGCGCCTGCAAGGCTGACAAAAGAGAGAGTGGTGGAGGCAGCGTTCCTCTTTGCAAAGAAATCGTTCCTGTTGATCTTGATGGTCCAGTCAGCTATCAGGGAGTTCCAGATGGGAGAGATGATGTTGCCGAACAGGAAATAGGCGCTGAAGGTGATGAGGGCAAGCCAGAAGGAGGGGTATTTGACTAAGAATACGAGGGGTATGAAGGTCAGGGCCTGCAGGAAAGCTCCCAAAGCGATGAAGGCGCTCCTCTTCCTCAGGATGTTGTCGAGATGCCTTGAGTAGAACTGCACCATGGAGGAGAGGAATCTGGGTAATGAGGTCAGAAGGCCTATGAAGAGGTCTGAAAAGCCCAACAGGACCATATAGGACACGAAATTGCTCTCTCCGAATGCCACCATGACTGCAAACAGCATGGCATCGATGACTGAATACTTCAATGACCTGAGCATGGGTTTTTTGGAGAACTTGGATTATTTAAAAGTATGTTTGAATATGCGTTTATCGTCTATAGAAACAGATTCTGTGTGGTGAAAGCGCTGCATTTTTCTTAGAACTGATGTCTGTTTAACTCTCCATCGTATGCTCCAGGCTGTCAGCATAGCGTTCTTCATAGTCCCGCTTCTGCCACTGGAGCTGGCCATCCACTGCTTTCCTGATTTCAGCAACCACACCGAGGTGCTTCTCGATGGAGTCTAAAGGGTGTCCCTCTCTGTCATAGAGGACAAGGGCGCTTCCCTGATGCACCAGCCTGTACTTTTCCCCGTCTGCCCTCACAAAACCCAGATAGTCCAGGGGATTGGTGCTTATCTCAAACCTCAGGCCAGAGATGCCCTGGAGGAGAGAGACAACATTCTCTGCATAGAATTCCTCCCCATAGCCTGTCTTCAGTGTCAGACCGACAGAAAACAACCGTCGGTATTCTGTTGTTGGATCATCCATATGGCTGGGAAGTGATGCTGTGTTTATAAATTTTATACTTGGAGTGGTGAGAAGCGACTCTTTTGTGAGGGAGGGAAAGATTTAAATGGCCAGGTACCCTACTCTCCCATGAGGTGAGGTCTATGGGTTTCATGTCTTACTGGGAGAAGAAGATACGTCAGTTGAGCATCTGGGATTTCGGAGTGATGAAGATAGCCCTGATACTGTTCGGCATGGTGCTGGGGGCGTATGTGGCTGGCTTTGTGCACCAGTATGTGTGGTGGTTCGTGGTGGTGTTCGTGGTGCTCTACATCTGGCTGGTCTACAGGGTGCTTGGCAGATAAAGAAGTCGGATGCTGAACGCTAAGAGCCCTTGAACACAGGCCTACTCTTCGGATAGTTCGTATGGAATAAGATTGATTCTAACAGATACACGGCTAATCTGAAGAGTAGTGCGGGGAGTCTTTGCTATTGACGCCAGGAAAGAGAACCCTATCAGTATAGCCGATAAAACACAATAACATATTTAAAGAAGCTGTTGTTTCTTTCTCCCTATGCTACTCTACATCATCCTGGCGACTGTGATTGTAAGCCTCATCAGCTTTGTGGGGATCATATTTACGCAGAAGCATATCAAGAGGTTCATGCATTATTTCATCTCCTTCGCCGCTGGCACCCTGATCGCTGTGGCGTTGTTTGATCTGGTGCCTGAGGCCTTTGAGGAGCTTGAAGGGAAGGGCATCCATGCAGAATATGCCCTTATGTTCGTGGCGGCAGGCTTGGTGCTGTTCTTCCTGATAGAGAGGTTCATCCACTGGCACCACTGCGGCAAGGAAGACTGCCATGAGAAGCCTGCCGGCATGCTGATACTGACTGGAGATTTTGTCCATAATTTCTTTGATGGCCTGTTGATCGCAGGCGCATTCATGCTGAACTGGGGTGCAGGGATGCTGACTACCCTGACAGTGATCATCCATGAGATACCCCAGGAAGTGGGGGATTTTGCTGTCCTGATACATTCAGGCTATTCGAAAGGAAGGGCTTTGCTGCTGAATTTTTTGTCAGCATTGTCTGCTGTCATCGGCGGTGTGCTGGGCTATTTCATGTTTGAAAGCGTTGAAGGGATTGCGCCTTATGCCGTGCTGATCACTGCAGGAGGGTTCCTCTATATCGCTCTCTCTGACATCGTGCCTTCCATGCACAAGCACGAGAAGGAGAGGCATGTCATGGTGTTAGAAACATTGTTGTTTGCGGTGACTATTGCCGGGTTCTATCTCCTGCTGAAGATGCTGCACGGGCATTAGCCGGAAAATTTTATAAGCGTGCATGCTCTTTTGTTTCTCATGGACTCCATCGATGATCGCTGCAAGGTGCTGCTTTCCTATGAGATAGGTGTGCCTGGAGGCTCTGCTGCTGTGACTGTGCTTGAGACTTCTGACGGGAAAGGCGTCCTTGACATCCAGTATCATGGGAATGTGCCTGACGAAGTGAAGGAGAGGATCAATAAGATGGTTTCTTCTCAGCCTGGATTCGAGTATGGGATGAAGTATAAGAAGGAAGGGAGCTAGAGAGTTCTGATGAAGGACGGGATAGTTACGGAATCTTCGGAATATCTGCGGAAATCTCCGGCTTAACTTTATTAATCAGAAACGCTAAGATACTTCTATGGCACCAGATTATCTGCTTGCGGCTGACAAAAGGTTTATATATCAATTGATATATCCTTTTCCCATGGCAAAGAACAGGTATGAACGCTCCCCCACTCTGGAGACTGTCCTGATGGTAGAGAGATCGGTTGAGAAATGTAGCGGGGAGTACAATAGGACTGAGCTATGGAAACAGCTGCCGAGAAAGGTGATGTGGCAGACCTATCTGGTAGTTCTTGACTATCTCCAGAGCATCAATAAGATAGCTCTTGACAAGGAAGGAAAGATTGCCTATATCTGGAATCCTCAGTTAGCGAGGAGACTGCGCAAGAGAAAGGAGATTGAGGTATGATCAAAGCCTCTAAAGTGGTCTTCATCTCCGCTAAGCTGGAATCTGATTATAACTCTTTAGAGGAAGACGATTTCCTGAAGAAAGCGATCAAGAGAGCAGTACTTGATCTCAGGCAGAAT
>CAZTOO010000046.1:6333-7042 GCA_964615215.1 uncultured Methanosarcinales archaeon | reverse complement strand
TGGCTTCAAGGGGACCATCACGTTAGAGCTGTTCAATGCATGCAATGTCCCTATCAAGATTGAGGCTGGAAGAAGGATATGCCAATTAGTCTTCATGACTCTTGACAAGAGACTGAAGCAAGGGTATTCAGGCAAATATATGGGGCAGCAGAAAGTGACAGGCAGCAGGATCAATGAGGACAGGGAAGCATTGAAGGATCTGCAGAAGAGGCTGTGATTATTCCCGCGATGCCTGTGTCAGCAGTCTCGTCAGGCTGGGAAGGGTCTGAATGTCATCACTGCGTATTCTTTTCTCTGCCTCCTCAGCGACAAGCTCAAGCACTCCCAGATCATGACCTTCCCCGCATACTTTTCTTACCTCTCTTTCAGCGACAGCTGCTGCAAAAGGGAATATCCCAACATCCTGAAGGTTGACTTTTCTCTGATAATTGAAAAGCGTTAGGAGGAGATCCTCAGGATAATGCGGAAAATCATCTCTCAGCCTTGAGAAATACTCTTCCCTTCCGTTTTCTGCGTATGCTGCATCCATGTCATCAGAAACAATATCAGCTCTTTATAAAAGTTTAGTTTACCTTTGTAAGCTCCACAACACCCTCAGCATGCGGCGTGTGGGGAAAGAAGTCGAACAATGCTGCGCTCTTTAGTTCATAACTGCTGAATTTCGGCAGGTCTTTTCCCAATTGCTGGATGTTGCAGGAGATATAGATGA
>CAZTOO010000046.1:0-6323 GCA_964615215.1 uncultured Methanosarcinales archaeon | reverse complement strand
TTCCGGTTGCAGCTCTTTCAATTGCCGGATTGTCCTCTCGTCCATGCCGCTTCTCGGCGGGTCGGTGATGACGAACAACGGTTTCTGCAGAGTTATCTTCTTCAGGTTCTTCGCATCAAGGACAAATGCTTCTGCGTTAGTTATGCTGTTCAAGGCAATATTCTTCTTTGCAGCGTCTATGCAGGACTCTACACTTTCAACTATCGTCACAGACTTGAATAATTCTGCGTTGATGATGCCGAAAGTTCCCACCCCACCATACAGATCAAGAAGGTGCATGTCTTTAGTGTCATACTTCTTTATCAATCCATTTACGTATTCATGCATCTTCTCTGCCATCTCGTGGTTGTTCTGGAAGAAGCCTTGGATGGAATAGTGGAACGTTTTTCTGAGGAAACTTTCCTTCAGGAAATCACCCCCTTTCACCGCAAAGTTCTCGTCGGAGATGGAGACATCGGTGTTTGAGGGGATGTATCCTACCACTACATTCTCTGCTGAGGTGGTCTTTGCAAACTCTTTTATCTTCTCCACAGCCTCACTGAGCTTCATAGACTCCTCATTAAGGATAAACGATACTGAAGAGGAGTGTTGGGGAGTCCTTATGACTGCATAACGATAGGTGCCTGTGTGTTTCCGAATATCAAAAGCATCAGCTTCCTTGAAGAATGCCCTCACCTCTTTCAGAAGAGTGTTTAGTTTATCATTCGATATCTTGCATTCCTCAATCTCAACTATCCTCTTCCAGTTGCCTTTCTCTCTCAGGCCAAGGCCTTTCTGATGGAAGATGAAATCCATGCGGTTGCGGTAGTTGTAGGGGCTGCCTGTGAATACCTTGATGTCTTTGGAATTCGTAGCTTGCTCTACCTGCTTCCTTTTGTTCTCTACCTGCACGTCATAGTCTATGTGCTGGGAAGAGCATCCTCCGCATTGTCCGAAATAAGGGCATCTCATTCCCATATCCCTGCAATCTTCTCCTTGCATTTCCTGCATTTCCCGTCTTTGAGATTCTTCATCTCCACCTTATGCCAGTGCCTCTCTATCAATAACTCATTGCATTTCGGGCAGTAGGTGTTGCTTCTTTTGTCGTCCATGATATTTCCAAGATACACATATCTCAGGCCTGCTTTCCTGCCGATGTCGTAGGCTTTTATCAATGATGCATGGGGTGTCGCTTCTTTATCGAGCATCTTATAGTCCGGATGGAATGCAGTGACGTGCCAGGGCATATCCTTGTCGACAGAAGCGATGAATTCAGCAAGTTCTTTCAGCTCTTTCTCAGAATCATTCTCTCCGGGAATCAGGAGTGTGGTGATCTCTACCCAGATGCCGAGCTTCTTCGCATGCTTCACTGTCTCAAGCACAGGCTGCAGACGTGCCTTGCATAGTCTCAGATAAAATTTGTCTGTGAAAGCCTTGATATCGATGTTCATCGCATCCAGATAGGGGTGCAGTTTCTCCAACGCTTCCTCAGATTCATACCCGTTGCTCACAAATACCGTCTTTATGCCATGCTTCTTTGCCAGCTTTGCAGTGTCATAGGCGTATTCAAAGAAAATCACAGGTTCGTTGTAGGTGAAAGCGATGCTTGGGATGTTCTTCTCGATGCAAATATCGACAATCTTCTGCGGGGAAAGCTCATAGCCCATCTTTCCGACTTCAACACCTATCAATGCAGGCTTTTTCTCTTTCAGCAGTTTCACTTTCAGGTCTTTTGTGCACTGCGACAGATCCCAGTTCTGGCAGAATGAGCAGGAGAAGTTGCAGCCTACAGTTCCTAAAGAGAATATCTGCGTGCCTGGCAGGAAATGGAACAGCGGCTTTTTCTCTATAGGGTCGATATTGACAGCAGAAGCCTTGCCATACACCAGAAGGTAGAGTTTGCCGTCTTTATTCTGCCTGACAGCGCATATGCCTGTATTGCCTTCTTTGATCTCGCAGTTCTGCTTGCAGGCAGTGCATTGTATATTCTTGCCTTTGAGCTTTTTGTAGAGCATTGCTTCGTGCATCTATGGAATAAGGCTTTATTGCTATAAAAGCTTATTGCCTCCTCTTCTTTATAGTGGACAGATGCCTATTATAACGTTTCTTACGAATATGTAGAGTCAGCTTCTGTTACTAAGGCTGTTAAAGCCCAGAGCTCTCCCAAGCCGTTAAAGAAAAAGCAACTCCCACACTACTCTTAAGATTCGTCGTGTTCCTCAGATACATAGTCCTATCCAAACAGGCCATCTAAGAAAAAAAAGAGTAAAAAAAGAAAAAATTAATTCTGCACATTCGCTCCTTTCGCTACATCCCCTGGAGGTTCAGGCTGAGGATTGAACGCTTGGTCGCTGCCTGGAGTGGTTATTCCACTGGACGCTTCTTTCCCAGGCGGCTCAGGCTGCGGATTGAACATCTTTGTGCTTCCAGGTGTTGTCGGTCTCCCGCTGCTACTGAAGAAATTCCTTATCCGTGCCCAGAAACCTATCTGGTTAGGAGGCTCTGGCTGGGGATTGATCATGTTCTGTCCCAGAATGAGCTTCTGGTTCGATAAGGGCATGTTGGTCAGCACCGTAGGCTGTGCGGATGCAGGGCATCCCATATTTGTCGAAGTGCCGTCGCTGCACAGCAGCTCCTTGCAGCCTTCAGCAGTGGTCGTCACCATGCATTCCACACTATTGCCGTCGCCGCAATCCCGCAGGACATATCCTGAAGTGCAGGTCTTTATCGTGCAGGCTCCTGTCACATACTGACTGCACTGGATCTCTGCTCCAGTTGGGTCTGTGCCTTTCTCAGTGGTGCAGTGATTGATCTCCAAGCCATTAGTGCATTGCGTGACGACGCATCCAGTACTATCATCCGTGTAGTAATTACAGCTGAATGGCGACGTTTGCTGGTCAGGGCAGTTCCTTTCCACATGGGTGGGGCATGTCTTGATGGTGCAGCCGTTCTGGTCGGTAGATTCAGTGCAGCCTGTATTGTCAGGACAGGACTTGAAGACCTGGCCGTCTGTGCATCTCTTCACTTTGCAGCCCTGGTTGTCTGTGGTGACGCTGCATTCCACTTCAGTGTCTGAATTGGGGCAATCTGTCGTCTTCTCGCTGCCGTCAGAGCATACAGTCTTTATGCAGCCTTCCTCTGTCTTATACCTCTTGCATTCCACCTGGCTGCAGAGGTTCTGCATATCGCAGGTGTTGAAGTATGTGCCGTCAGAGCAGTATATCTCGACACAGTCGCCTTTCACCGCTTTCCTGCATTCCAGTGTCGTTGTGGGCTGATAGATGCATTGCACGCTCTTGCAGCCGTCTGGATCGACAAAAAACTTGTAGTCCATGCTTTTCTTCTTGCATTCCTCTATCATAGTCTTCATATCCTCAGCAGAAGGGCAGTTGCTCTCTATCTCTGTGCATCTCACTCTCATGCAGTCCTGGACTGCAGCCACTGCTGTGGTGGGAGCGTCATTATATATCTCATAGCTCATGTCATTTTCCTTGCATTTCTGTATTGCTGCCTGAAGATCATCTTCTGTGGGGCAGGGAGATTCTATCTTTCCCACGCACTGCGCAATCTTGCATTCTCTGGCATCATAATAATACTCCACATCCATACCTGCTGCCTTGCATTTCCTCTCAGTCGCATCGTTCGAGGGGCATGTTGTTTCAGGGATAGTGCATTCAATCTGCCTGCAGCCGTTCTTATCGACTGTCGTGGTATATTCGTAGTTGGAATTCATGCATTTCGCTATCATGGCTTCTGCATCAGGGCATTCCACCTCAGGCTCTGCCGGCTTAGGTGTCAGGTCTATGGGTGCTCCTGTTTTGTCAAGACATTTCACTCTTTCGCAGTTGCCGTCTTTGTATGTTGTTCCTGTGCCTCCCAGCATACGACAGCTGGTCAAATCAGCAGTAATCTGTGCAGACGTCGGGCACACTACAATCAATGCCGCCGCTGTTGGTTTCGCGACTATGCTGCTTGTCTTCACCATGCTGGTGCTTGCAGCAAAGACGCTTGTGGCAAGAACTATTGCCATCATCAGAAATAACAGTTTCCTCATTCTATCTACCCCCTTGACTTATCGAGGATGGAAAGTGGGCTGTCTTTAAAAAGGTTCTCTTGATTTCCCTGAGAATTCAGCTATCTGTTCCTTCTCTGGTTCCTGTTGCCATGATGGAATCTCGGCTTGAACCTTCTCTGGCCGCCCTGCTGTCCAGAACTGCCGGATCCAGGTCTTGAACGGAACCCTCTCTGGCTGTCAGATGAGGAATCTGCTCCTTCACGTGACTGACTGCGAAATCCCCCACCACCGAATCGTGGCTTGCCTGAGAATCTTCTCGGTCCCTGATGGCCACCATGACCTCCTCTCTGCCCGAATCTCTGCTTTCCTGAGAACCTTCCTCTCCCAGGAGTGTTCCTCTGGAACGGCACCCTCTCGAATTCAGGCAGTTCTTCTCTTTCGATAGGAAGCGTCCCGTCTCTTGTCACCATCCTGAAATTGTCATGGTCGCGCGCTGCAAGGAGGGTGACAGCCTCTCCATAATGGCCTGCCCGTGCTGTCCTTCCTATCCTGTGCGTATATTCTGTGGCATTTTTCGGGGAATCATAATTATATATATGGGAGATGTTCCTGATGTCAAGGCCTCGTGCTGCAACATCTGTGGCCACCAGCACATCAATATTCTGGCTCTTCAGGGAATTGACTGCATTGCTCCTCCTGTTCTGGGAAAGCCCTCCATGCACTGCCTGTGCCTCAATGCCCTGGCTCTTGAGGTTCCTTGTTATGATATCCACTTCCCTTCTGGTGCCGCAGAACACTATGGCAAGCCCAGGGGTCTTCTTCTTGAGGAGATGCACTAAAAGGGAGAATTTGTCATACTGCTCCACATCATAATAGAACTGTTTCAGGAGGTTCTTGTCAACATACACCTGCTCCTGTATCATAAGAGGATTCTTCAGGAACGCATCTATGAGGTGGATGATCTCAGCAGGCATGGTGGCGCTGAAGAGCATGGTCTGCCTCTCTTTCGGCAAAAAGCGGATGATCTGCTTGACATCATCGATGAATCCCATCTCGAACATCTTGTCTGCTTCGTCAATGACAAGGAATCTGATGTTATCGAGATAGATGCTCCTCCTCTGGATATGGTCAAGAAGGCGGCCTGGAGTGGCTACTACAATATCAGCCCTTCTCACGGCATCGAATTGAGGCCTCAGGCTGACACCCCCATAGACTGCTGTGATATGGATTTTCATAAACGAGGAGAAACTGATGAGTGTCTCTTTCACCTGCTCAGTCAATTCTCTTGTCGGGGTGAGAATCAGCACCTGTATGCCCTGGCCTGGATTTATCTTCTCTAAAAGAGGGAAGCCGAATGCTGCTGTCTTACCGGAGCCAGTCAATGACTGTGCAACCACATCCCTGCCCTGCTTTACTGCAGGGATGGCACTTGCTTGTATAGGTGTAGGCTCTGTAAAACCGCTCTTCACTGCTGCTTTAAGTATGCTTTCACTCAGTCCTAATTCTTCGAATTTCATGGTAGATGTCAAAATGACGTGATGTGTTTATAAAGTGTTGCTTTTTGCATCACATTCGAGAAGAAGTAACCTCTTAGGGCAGAGGAAATGGAATAACCTCTTCCTTACTGGAGAAGATGGAATTTACCCCATCATATGCTCCATTTTTCAACATGCTTTCGATATCGATTCCCCTATACTCTATTCGATATTGACCTTCTTTTGTTTCAAAAACAAGGCTGTTTCCCTCTCTTGTCACTGTCTGTACAGCTTGAGTCCTGACTATTTGGTCTCTCCCTATTGGGATAGAAAGGAGATGGCCAGGTTCTATAAACGGTTGGTCGTTCCTTATGTATTGGGCTATAAGGATATCAAGACCACTTCCCTTTCCAGGCATTAATCTGGAAAATATATGCCCATTCACAGTATAATATATTATTTCTTGATTGTCTTGAAGACCTGGATGTATGAGTACTGGCATTTTCCCACCTTTCGAGGGGTCTTGTTACCAGTCATTAATAAATTTTTAGTAGAAAAGCACTCCTGACACCCACAACCTTTTTAAGAGAGAGCTTTCACTCCTGGAGTATGTTCGACCTAGAGCTTGAGAAAGCGCTGTCTGCCATAAAACAGGCAAAGGCTAAGAGGGTAGTGATACAGCTGCCAGATGGCCTGAAGACAAGGGCAAAGGAGATAGTGGACACTCTGGAAAAGGAGAGCGGTGCTAGTGTACTTATTTGGCTCTCCAGCTGTTTCGGGGCATGCGACCTGCCTTTGGGGCTGAATTCTATAGGTATTGATTTAATGATACAATGGGGCCATAATATCTATCA
>CAZTOO010000045.1:0-7059 GCA_964615215.1 uncultured Methanosarcinales archaeon | reverse complement strand
GGACCCCTGATATGTTCCTTGACGGCCAGTATTTCTATATCTATGAAAATCTCCCTGATGGGAAAGTCAAGAACGACTATTCAGGAAAGCTGATCTTTGCAGATTTCAAGGAACAGGACCAATTCAATGATATCGTCAAAGTGGCTCTTCCCATCAACAAGAAGGAAGTGCCTATGACCATCATGCGTGACAGGAACAGCCTCTTCATCAGGTTCAAGAACCATAAATTCAGGGTCCAAGAGGGGCAGTGGAGTGAGTGGAAACAAATCGCTTTCTATAAGTATTTTGTCATCCCTCAGTACGGGATGGTGCGTTTCTATGTCAAGAATCTCAATCCTCTTGAGCTCTATATCACACCAGTCCACGTCGATCCCAGAAAACCTTATTTCCCTATTGCAGACAAAGGGTATGCGGAGAAGCTTGCAGACAATATCGGCGTGTTCCCGACGTTCGGTACTATCGACTACAAGGCGTTGGATGAAGGTGCCCTCGAAGAGGCAGGCTTCATCGCCATGGTGAATGACCTCTTCCGCAAGAGGAAAGACATGCTCTTCCAGGAGCTTGCCGGAAAGCCCTCTCTGCTGGTGGCGAATTTTGATGAGATGGAGGCTATAGAAAAAGGGTTCTGGAGGTTTCTGGATCCTGAAAGCCCTGCATTTGATCTTGTGTTGAACATGACCTACCATAATGCACTCCTCAACCAGGCGAAGGATTTTGACGACATGGTTGGTGACATCATGAACAGGTACGTGGATGAGAACACTGTTCTTATGGTATTCTCACCACATGGTATGAACAGCTATGACTACAGCGTGAACCTCAACAGCTGGCTGTCCTATAACGGCTATCTGGAGCTCAAGACACCTCCAGGCTTCACTGTCTCCAGGCAGGCAGAATCACAGCTTGACAGCTATGTGCTGTTCCAGAACATCGATTTTACCCATACCAAAGCTTTTGCTCTCGGCAAGAACCAGATCTATATCAATCTCAAGGGAAGGGAGCCCCAGGGCATTGTGGAGCAGAATGAATATCAGCAGGTGCGGGATGAGATTGCGTTCAGGCTTGAAGGCACGTTACGCCATCAGGGAAAGAAGATTGTGAGGGAGGCGGCGCAGAGAGAAGGCATCTCCGGAACCTATGATTATGAGACCGGAGACCTCCAGGTCTCTTTCATAGACGGCTATCGCCAGAGCTATGATTCTGCACTGGGTGGGGTCCCAAAGGAGGTGATTGAGCCGATAAAAGGAACAGTCTCTGCAGACTATTGGGAATATACAGGCAATGACGGATTCCTCATCATGAATGTGGGGGGCCTGAATGCGACAGAGACAGCCACCATCTATGACGTCATGCCTACCATCCTCGACATCCTTGATATCCCTGTTCCTGCAGATGGTGATGGCTCCTCTCTCCTTCCTTTCTCATGGGACAGGCAGCCTCAAATGCCATGAGAGGTCAATAAGCTATTTATATCTGGCTGCACTCTCCACTTTCTGCGATGCTGAGCTTCATCATCTTCAACAAGAACCAGACCCAGGATACGCTGGAATGCATAGACTCCATCTATACGTTTGTCGACCAGAAAAAAGAGATCGTGGTGGTGGACAACATCTCACTGCCTAAGCCTGCCATGGAGATACGCAACATCTTCCCAGAGGTCAGGGTGGTTGAGAACTCCACCGAGAGCTACGCGAAAGCTGCCAATCTCGGCATAAAGAGCACTATCGGCGAATTCGTCTTCCTGCTTCTCCCCCTTCTGCGGTTCACCGAAAAGAGCAATGTCGAGCAGCTTGTAGACTACTTTTCAGACGATGAGAAGATAGGCCTTCTCACTCCGAAGATAGTCATGGATGACGGAACCCTCTATCATTCCTGCAGGCGTTTCCCCAAGGAATCGCTCCTCCTCCTGAAGAGGCTCCCTCCCTTGCTTCAGTTCGGCAGGCTCAAGGAGATGGAGAAATACGAGATGCGGGATTTCGACCATACTTCCATCATGCAGATCGACTGGTGTGTGCGCTCCTGCATGGTCTTCACAAGAAAGTCTGTTGAGGCTGCAGGTTTCTTCGACGAGCGTTATGGCTTCTATCTGGAGGACCTTGATTTCTGCAGGAGCATGAAAGAGGCAGGACTTGATGTGCTTTTCTATCCCCATACAGTGCTGGTGCATAAGCAGAAGCCTCCTGAAAAGAAGGATTTTGCGCATATCAAAGGATTCACACAGGCATTGAATTACTATTTTGAGAAATGGCCGCAGGCCAGGAGCTGACTCTCTTTATAAACAGACAATAGAAAACTATTTAAACCAACTCCCCTTCTGCAGGAGAAGGAAGAAAAGCCACTTTTCCGACGGGAAAATGCATTTTTCTCAGACATCAGAAAAGCACGTGTGAGTGGGCATGCCTGAACCAAAACCTTCCAAACAAGGGGAATACACAGTCGACAGCATCAAGGTACTTGACGGGCTGGACGCAGTCAGGAGAAGGCCGGGCATGTATGTAGGGAGCACTGACCAGAGAGGCCTCCATCATCTCGTGTATGAGGTGGTGGACAACAGCATCGACGAGGCCATGGCAGGCTTCTGCAGGACTATTGTGGTGACACTGAAACAGGACAATGTCGTGACTGTTCTGGACGACGGCAGGGGAATCCCCACGGAGATCCATCCCAAATATGGGGTTTCTGCGCTGCAGATCGTCATGACGAAGCTGCATGCAGGAGGAAAATTCGACAACAATGCCTATAAGGTCTCAGGAGGCCTGCACGGTGTGGGTGTTTCGGTGGTGAATGCCCTCAGCGAGAGGCTGCAGGTCAAGGTGTTCCAGAAGGGAAAGATATTCTTCCAGGAATATGTGAAAGGGACTCCTGTGGCAGATGTCAGGATCATCGGTGCCAGTGACAAGACAGGCACTGAAGTGACCTTCAGCCCTGATTATACTGTCTTCGAGCAGACCACGTTTGACTACAATGTGCTGATGCAGAGACTGAGGGAGCTGGCGTTCCTGAACAAGGGGCTGAAGATTGTGCTCGAGAGCGAAGTCCTGAGCAAGAGGGACGAGTTCTTCTATGAGGGCGGCCTGGTCTCGTTTGTGAAATATCTCAGCAGGTCAAAGGCTGTACTGCACGACGTTGTCTATTTTGAGAAAGAGAAGGACGGGGTGATATGCGAAGTCGCCATGCAGTACAATGACAGCTACAATGAGACCATCTTCTCCTTCGCCAACAACATCAACACCCCTGAGGGAGGCACCCACCTGACAGGCTTCAAGGCCGCCATCACGCGCGTCATCAACACCTATGCGGAGAAATCAGGGAAGAACGGCTCCAAGGACGAATCCAAGCTCAGCAGCGACGACGTCCGTGAAGGCCTGACTGCTATCGTGTCTGTGAAGCTGCCTGAGCCGCAGTTCGAAGGCCAGACGAAATCAAAGCTGGGGAACAGCAGGGTGAAGGGCATTGTGGAATCTTTGGTGACTTCCTCCCTTGGCGCCTATATGGAAGAGCACCCTTCAGACGCCAGGATAATCGTCGAGAAAGTCGTGCTTGCGGCAAGAGCGCGGGAGGCTGCACGAAAGGCGAGAGAGATGACACGCAGAAAATCCGCATTGGATTCGGGAAGCCTCCCTGGAAAACTTGCCGACTGCTCGAACAGGAACCCTGCCATCACAGAACTCTTCATCGTCGAGGGCGATTCTGCAGGAGGCAGCGCGAAGCAGGGAAGGGACAGGGAATTCCAGGCCATACTGCCGCTGCGCGGGAAGATACTGAATGTGGAGAAGGCGCGGCTGAACAAGGTGCTGGAAAGCAATGAGATTGCTATCCTTGTCACCGCGTTGGGCTGCAGCATCGGCGAGGATTTCAATCTGGAGAAACTGCGCTACCATAAGATCATCCTGATGTGCGACGCAGACATCGACGGCAACCATATCACCACACTGGAGCTGACGTTCTTCTTCCGATACATGAAACAGCTGATCGAGAAAGGGTTCCTGTACATCGCCATGCCCCCGCTCTACAGGGTTGCGAAAGGGAAGGCTTTCAGGTATGCTTACACCGAGGAGGAACGCGACGCGGCTGTGAAGGAATTTGGCGGCGATGGTGTGACCATCCAGCGTTATAAAGGTCTGGGAGAGATGAATCCCGACCAGCTCTGGGAGACCACTATGGACCCAAACACGAGAAGCCTGAAGAAAGTGACGATTGAGGATGCTGTGGCAGCAGATGAGATGTTCTCCATGCTCATGGGCGACGACGTGGAGCCGAGGAAATTGTTTATTGAAACGTACGCCAAGGAAGCGAAAGATATTGATATCTGATCGTTCCCGTTCTTTGTTCTTATTCTCGAAATAAATTTATATAGTTTTAACAATTTCTTCTGCTAATGGATAGGGATTTAGTATTAGGAAGAAAAGCTGAGCATTTAGTTGAAGAAATGTTACATGATTTGGGGTTTGAGTATTACTGGTTTGGTTGTGAACACAGGTTTACTCAATTTACAGGTCCAAAAAAAGGACAACTTAAGGGAAAAGCGTGGGACTTTATTAGAAATCAACCTGATTTTTTTATTGTGGATCTTGATACTAGTCATGCTTATTTTCTTGAAGTAAAATATCGTACCAGTAAAATCATCTTTGAGAAAGACTTTTCTATGTACCCAGATACTTATACCCTGCGAATTTCTCCTAAAGGGATGTTCATTGTCGATGGTAATTACCAAAAAAAACATCCAGAGAATAAACTTCCGTTTAAACCACTTGATTATATTGGTCCTTTCCGATATAAAAATAAGGCCATCCTTCATAAATATTATGAAAAGGCAAAGAATCTGCATAAGAATCTTGAAGATTATTAATTCCCTTATTTCTCTAACGT
Organism: uncultured Methanosarcinales archaeon; assembly: GCA_964615215.1. Classification (GTDB taxonomy): domain Archaea; phylum Nanobdellota; class Nanobdellia; order Woesearchaeales; family CAZTOO01; genus CAZTOO01. The sequence continues at coordinate 2,190 of CAZTOO010000045.1, read as the reverse complement.
CTTCTTCTAAGAGTTTCGTTCTGTTGCTAGGGCTTTTACGGCTTGGGGGGACAGAACTTTAACAGCACCTTAAACACAGGCTTACTCTTCAGATAGTTCGTCTGGGCAATCCACAGAGAGTTTTCCCAGAACACTGAGAAAAGTATTTCCTGGACTTCTTCATCCATACACACTGAACCGTTCCCTGTCGCACATGATCACCATAAGCACGTCAGGATTCAGTTCTTTTGTCCTGTCCCATGTCTCTATGTCCTGCTCAGACGCTGAGCACCTCAGATATGGGTGGCTGTGGAGCACTATGAGGGTGTCGTTGGAGCACTGCTGGAACCGTACACTGGCGAAAGAGCGCGTGTACATGACAGGCTGGTACATGGAAGTGATATAATACGTGCCGTTGCTGATGAAGCCCTGGAGGCAGGCGCTGAACTCATATTCCTGGTTGTTAAGATAGGCCTTTTCCAGGATCTTATACGTCTTTGTCTCGAACACGATGGACAGGGAGACATCTTTCATGTCGATCCTTGTGCCGTTGATCAGGACTACAGAATCCTCCTTGCCGAGGATGATATCTTTCACCGGGAACGTCACGAAGACATAGGACATCAGGAGGATAATCAGGATGATGGAAAGCAGGACTAGGACAATCTTCCTGAGCAGGGATGGACGCTGCGGCTCTTCATCCTCCCAGGGGTCAACGCTCTCATGCAGATGATGGTCTGTCACAGCATGTTATGAGCGTAAAAAGATTATAAATGTTGTGGATGGCATAGGAAAGTTATTATAGAAGGATAGATAAACCCTTTTCTATGAAAATAACAAAATTAGGGCATTGCTGCCTGCTCATCGAGGAGAGGGGCAAGAGGATACTGACTGATCCAGGCAACTATTCTACAGCGCAGAATGAGCTCAAGGAGATAGACATCATCCTCATCACTCATGAGCATGCTGACCACTGCCATACAGAGTCCCTGAAGGCAGTGCTGAAGAACAATCCTCAAGCAAAGGTCATCACCAACAATGGCGTGCATGAGCTCCTCAGGAAGCATGAGATAGCACCTTCCTCCCTGACGATACTCACTGACGGCATGGAAGAGGCAGTGGAGCATATCCTCTTTGAGGCCATGGGGAAAGAGCATGCTGAAATCTATACCAGCATCAAAAAAGTTGAGAACACAGGCTATCTGGTGAATGAAAGGTTATTCTATCCCGGCGATGCCTTCACCGTGCCTGGAAAACAGGTGGAGATACTTGCGCTTCCTGTGGCTGGCCCGTGGGTCAAGATATCAGAAGCGCTCCAGTATGCAAAAACAGTGAAGCCTAGGTATGCATTCCCTGTGCATGATGGCATGATCATCCCTCCAAGTGTTGGGTTTCTCCATTCACTCCCCAAACAGGAGCTTGCCAAGGACGGCATAGCATTCATCCCCCTAAGGCCAGGAGAGAGCTATACTTTCTGATGCATCTGCCTGCCTTTGCCTGCCTTCCCTTTTCCTCGTGTCCCTCTATTCCCATCACAATCTTTATATACTACCTCTCTTTTTTTCAGGATTTGAGAGAGAAGGAGAAAATGGATAGGAACATACCTTTTTCTCGTGTGTGCCAATGGCAAGAAAAAAACTCAAACCATTATTGCCGGTGATGAGAGATAAGATGCGCTATGTGCGCTATGCTGTGGTTTCAGAGAAGGCTCTGGAAAAACAGCAGGTCTTTGATGCTCTCAGGCATGCTGCAAGGCAGTATATGGGCCAGGTGGCTTACGCCTCCAGCCGATTCAGGGTCATGAAAGACCTTTCAGGCAGCGATGGGGGTGTTGTCATGTATGTAAGAGGCTATGACGACCATGTCAGGGCGTCGTTCAGCCAGATAACAGCTATAGAAACCAATCGCGTGATTGTCCAGAGCGTGAGAGCCTCAGGCTCGCTGGCCAGTCTCAAAGAGGAAAAAACACTTGGGTGATACCATGCAATCAATCAATCACCAGATGATGGGATATGACAGGGCAATAACGATGTTCTCTCCTGACGGCAGGCTGCTGCAGGTGGAATATGCCAAGAAGACAGTCAAGCAGGGAAGCACAGCCATAGGCATGGTGTGCAAGGACGGTGTTGTATTAGTGACTGACAAGCGTATCATCGATCCCCTGATTGTTGCAGATTCTGTCGAGAAGATATTTGATATTGACGAGCATAT
>CAZTOO010000044.1:0-7139 GCA_964615215.1 uncultured Methanosarcinales archaeon | reverse complement strand
TCTAAAAGCCTTGCCCGAAGGTTCTCTTAGCAAGATTACCCCTCCTTTTTTAAGAACACGAAGACACTCTTGTAAACCCTTGTATGGTTGGGGGAGATGATGCAATACCCCTAAGCACATGATAATGTCAAAAGAATTATCCTTGTATTTTAGATTGCAAGCATCTGCTACTTCGAACCTCCATTCAGGATGCTTTTTTTGAGCATATTTAAACATTTCTAAAGCCTTAAAAGAGGCAGTGCCTTTATAAACAGGCTCATTTTGAGAGGAGATTATGCGAAATCTTTATATAGGACCTCTTAATCCAGTTTAAAAGGTTATGTGTAATCAAGCACATAGATTACACAACATAGTTTGATGGGGGAGCATTGTTTTTTCGCGGTCAGGAATTAATAATCATGGGGGAATCAGCATGAGCACTCAAGTCAAGAAATGTCCGGAATGTGGCAGCACTAACCTTTTCACCAACAGAGAGAAGGGCGAAGTGATCTGCAAGGACTGCGGGTTGGTTCTTGAAGACAAGATGGTGGACTTCACCCAGGAGTGGCGTGAATTTGATTCTGAGGAAGGCGAAAAGAAAAGAAGGACAGGCAGCCCTATGACCTACACCCAGTATGATCAAGGCCTGGGCACTGAAGTGGGAAGGAAGACTGATCTGTACTCCCTGGACAACAAGGACAGGAACAAATTCTTCAGGCTGAGAAAATGGCAATATAGGATAAGCACAGCAATCGAGAGGAACTTGAAACTTGCCTTGGCTGAACTGAAACGAGTAAGCTCATTTTTGAAACTGCCGAAATCCGTGGAAGAGGAATCTGCAAGAATCTATACTCTTGCTGTGCAGCGCGGACTTGTCAGAGGAAGAAGCATGGAAAGCGTGGTTGCAGGAGCGCTTTACGCAGCGTGCAGACGACATGAAGTGCCGAGGACGTTGGATGAACTGTCTGAGGCTTCCGGTATAGAAAAGAAAGAGATCGGCAGGACCTACAGGTTTGTGACTCGCGAATTAGGCATCACTATCCTGCCGTCAAATCCTGCTGATTATATCGCACGGTTCGCTTCCTCATTGAAACTTTCTGCTGAGACGCAGAGCAAGGCTGTTGAGATTCTTGAGAGAGCGCAGAAGGCAGAGCTTACTTCAGGAAGAGGCCCGACGGGGATTGCAGCTGCGGCGCTCTATGTGTCAGCCCTCATCCACGGCGAGAAAAGGACGCAGAGGGAGGTTGCTGATGTTGCAGGCGTGACAGAAGTCACCATCAGGAACAGATACAAGGAACTTCTCGACGAGCTGAACCTTGAGAGAGAGATCAAGAAGGTCAAGAAGAAGAAAAAGTGATTGTTTCATTCTCGGTGCGGAGACATGGATGACAGAATGCAGGCCAAGATTGAATACAGCGAGTATTTTCCCTGGAGCAGCGCAGTCAGTGATAAGGTATATGTGCTTGTGGACACAGGCAGGGACTATAAAGGCTTCCTGTATTCTGTCCTAGACACTGAACAGCTGCCGCCGAGCAGGTATTCACGCCTCTCGAAGTTTCTGTTAGAATATGAAGGGTCTGATATTATCATACCCATGATCATCAATCAGGAGAGGGTGCCCTTGGTCGTCGTAAACTCCTCAGATGGGATGTTTGACGATTTCGACACGCTCTTGACTGCAGCGCTCCGTACTCATTCCGAAAGAAGGACAGAAGCTGAAAGGAGATTTGTGTCGAGAGACGAATGTCTGAGAGCAGGAATTGAGAGGCTCATCTAAGAGGGCATGAACAAAAAGTGATTGTTTCATCTTTTTTCTTAGCAGAACATCTTCACTTTCAGCTTTGCATAGCGTATCTCGCCGGGCTTTTTCTTGTAGCCCTGTACCAAAGAGCTGATGTCCTTTCTCGTCGGGAGAGTGATGCCTTTTTCTGAAAGCAAGGATTGGTTCCTGTAGATGTACTGGATGAACTGCGTGACATTCTTGGGATTCTTGGAATATCTGCAGCGTTCGAAGTCAAGAAGCCTTGCCTTTCCGAGCGGAGTGACAATGATGTGTTTCGGGGGGTGATGCATCTCTTCCTTGACGATGTTCAGTGAATCCATGACAAACATCTGGTCGAGCACCTGCAGGAAGATGTCTTTTATCTTTTCCTTGTCTGCTTCTCTCTCCAAGAAATCTTTTATGAACTCTCCGTCGATGAAGGTGTAGATGACGTAATCCTTTCCTGCGTCAAGAAGTGTGGGGCCTATCCTCACTTTATTGAGCTTCTTCAGGAAGCTCGCTTCGTTTTCTAATCTCATCAATGCTTTGCTTTCTTTTCTCTTGAATTTCATGGCGACTTTCCTGTCCTTCCAGAATCCGGTGTAGATCTCTCCGCGCTTCCCTTTCGTCAGCTGCCTGATGCGGGTGATGCCTTTCTTTCCGAAGAACACGCACCATCCAGATTTCCGGATGGCATAGACATACAGGGATTCGAAAGAGAACTTTTCCTCGTCGATCTTCTCTGCGGTGAAACAGTATTTCTCTATGAACCTGTCCACCATGTCTTTCTTTGTGAGGGAGCTGAAGAGAAGCAGCAGGGTAGCACCATCCTTCATATAGTCTTTTGCCTGAGAAAGAAGGTGTTCAATGAACTCATAGCCGTGTCTGCCCCCCACCAATGCCTTTGTCAGCTCGTCGTCAGGCTCTGCCCCTTCCGACGGAAGATAAGGGGGGTTGCAGATGATAGTATCGAAAACACCTTTGACGTTCTCGAAAAGGTCTGAATGGCGCACTTCCACATTGTCCAGATGGAGCGCCTGCCTCTTCGCGTGATGCACTGCAAAAGGGTTTATGTCGACTGCAAGCACTTTCTTTGCATACTTAGACGCTTCAAGAGTGAGTATGCCTGAGCCGCACCCTATCTCAAGCACCTGGCCTTTGGTGTAGCGCTTGATATGCTTCCTGAGCAGCTCTGAATCCTCCTGCGGTTCGTAAAAGAGCATGGGCATAAGTCTTATGGAGAGGAATTCATATTTAAAGCATAGCGTTGTTTCTTGTGTATGATTTGATTGTCTTCAGACAGAAGCTTACTCTTCAGATAGTTCGTATAGGCCAAGTATACTTGCCCATAAGAACCTTTAAATAGAGAAAACCCACCACTACCCTCATGTCCCAGGGCATCAGCAGCGTCATAGGCCTGCTCTCGTTAGTCCTTTTTCTCTTTCTTCTGCTCTATCTTGGGTATAAGCTCCTGGTGGGGCCGCAATGATTCTTCATGCAAAAACTTTATAAAGCAAGGACTATCCTCTGGAGAGTATGAAATGCAAGAAATGCGGCGCAAAACTCTCTGCAGAGGACACAGTATGTCCAGGCTGCCTCCACAATGAGAAAAAAGAGAGGTTTGACAACATCCTGGGAGCAGTCCTTACACTCCTTATCCTTATCCTGACTGTCTTCACTATCTTCACCATCTCCAGGCTCAACAGCATACCTGCTCCAAGGCTAGTGGATGAATCGCGCCTCCAGTCAGACCCTACCATCTACACACACGGTCCTGCAGTGTTCCGTCTCTGGGGCGATGTCTGGAACACTGTCATACAGAAAGACGGCAAACAGGTCATCACCACATTCAACTACAGGCCGGATCAATTGGAGTCAGTGAACAACACGAACCTCTACGGGGATTATCCTTATTTCGTCTCAGAATTCCTGCCTCATAAGCCGTTATACATCACCTATGATCCTAAGGATACAAATTCAGCCTATCTCCATATGGCAGTCCAGGAGCTGAAGGACAACCTTCCTGTCGCTCTTGACAAGGAAGTTGCTCTGGCATGCTCAGACCCCACTAAAGAGGAATGTCAGGGCCTGACAGAGATACACGGCTGTATGAGCCCTGAATCAAAAGTCTATGTGAGGGAAGCTCCCATGACAGCAGTGCTCTATAAGAAGAACTGCGTGATCATCCAGGGCCAGGGAGAAGAGCTCATAAAGGCTACAGAACGCTTCCTCTTCACTGCCTACGGCATCCTCCCCTCCCCAAGATTCACAGACTGGGACAGCGCCATCCCTCAAGAGTTCCAGGACGTATAGGCATTTTTCTATTTGAAGAGCTGCTCCTTGATTTTTGAACTCACTTTATTGAGCACATCCCCATAATAGACTATCCCCATAAGCGCCTTATTCTCAGTGACCGGACAGGTGAGGGTGTTCTTTTCTATGATGATTTTCAATGCATCTGCCGCATCCTGGTTGATATCCACACTCTGGACAGGAGAATTCATGATGTCCTTTGCCTTCATCTTTTTAGGTGCACGGCCATCAGCGACAATCTTTATGGCGATGTCTGTGGTGGAGATGATGCCCAAGGGGCGGTGATACTCATCGACGACAAAGATATGCCTCTCGTTCTTGTTCTTCATCGTCTTGGCGATGTCGATGATGCTGTCTTCCTTGAAGCATTTGTGGACAGGATAGATCTTGCATTCCTTGATCATGGCTAGCACCCCGTTACCCTTGGCCTTAGTGAGATGATGTTCCCTCTCTATTTAAATCTACCCTGAAAAGACAGAGAGGCTCTGCAGAACAAGGCATCATTTCTTCAGTCACCACGAAACCTTTTTATAACCAAAACCTTTCAGTATGCCCATGAAGCCTGATAAGGAGATCAAGAAGGAATTCAGGCAGGTGGCTGCTAAAGACTATAAGAAGCACTATCCTGTGAAGGTGCTTGAGAAGCTTGGCTTCCAGAGAGGGACATGCGCAAAATGCCGCACCCATTTCTGGTCAAAAGACACTCAAAGGAGCACTTGCGGAGACGCTTCCTGCGAAGGCAGCTATTCTTTCATAGGCAACACTCCTGCAAAGAGGCCCATAAGCTACCTTGAGACCTGGCAGAGATTCAAACATTTCTTTGAAAAGAGAGGATATCTTGCAGTCCCGCGCAAGGATGTTGTTGCAAGGTGGAGGGATGATACCTACTGGGTGGCAGCCTCAGTCTATGGCTTCCAGCCGTATGTCGTTAGGGGAGAGATAGAGCCACCATCGAATGCAGTGATTATCCCTCAATTAAGCCTGAGATTCAACGATATCGACAATGTCGGCATCACCGGCTCCCATTATGTGTGCTTCGATATGTTAGGCCAGCTCCATTTCGAGAAGAGAGAGGACTACGATATGGAGAACTATTTCCGGGAATACTTTGACTGGATTACCACAGATGAAGGCATGGGAGTGCCTCCTGAAGAAATGGTCATTCACGAAGACGCATGGGCAGGAGGGGGCTCCTTCGGGCCCTGCATGGAATTCTTCTCAAGGGGCCTGGAGATAGGCAATCAGGTCTATATGCAATATCAGCAGACTGATACTGAAAAAGGATATGAGGAGCTGAACATCAAGGTGCTGGACATGGGCCAGGGCCATGAGAGGGTGCCATGGTTCACTTCAGGGAAGAGCACCAGCTATGAGACGACATTTCCCACTGTTGTTGAGTATCTGAAGAGTGTCACTGACGTCAGGAGCCATGAAGTCTTGATGCAGAAGTTCCTCCCTTATTCCTCCCTGCTCAATGTCGACGAGGTGGAAGATGTCGAGAAGGTATGGGACACTATTGCAAAGAAGATAGGTATGGAGAAAAAGGAGCTGAAAGACACCGTCATCCCCTTGTCGCACCTCTACTGCATCGCAGAGCATTCAAGAGCAGTATTGGTGGCATTGCACGACGACGCATTGCCCTCAAATACCGGCGGAGGCTATAACCTCAGGATCATCATGAGGCGCATGTTCTCCATCATAGAGCAGCACGATTGGGATATTGATCTGGGGAAGATACTTGAGCTGCATGCAGAGTTCCTCAAGCCGATATATCCTGAGCTTTCCGAGAAAATCAGCCATTCAAAGACCATCCTCGACATCGAATACAGGAAATTCCAGCAGAACAGGCAGCAGGCAGAGAGCATACTCTCGAACCTGTTCAGGCATCATAAGAAGATTAGCACCGAAAAGCTCATCGAGCTGTATGACAGCAACGGCATCTCCCCTGAAACAACGAAAGAGTATGCAAAGAATCATGAGATAAAGATTGAAGTGCCGGAAAACTTCTATGCTTTGGTCGCTGAGAAGCATGAGCAGAAGGAAAAGCCTCTGCAGACGAAGAAAAGGAAGATAGACTTCCACACTCCGTGGGGACAGACGAAGATACTCTACTATGATGATTACTCTTTAGTTGATTTCAGTGCGAAAGTTGCTGCTGTGAACGACAACCATGTGGTCTTGGACCAGACAGCGTTCTACCCAACCTCCGGAGGCCAGGCCAACGATACTGGAAAAGTGGGAGGGATAGAGGTTATTGATGTCTTCAGGCAGGATGATGCCATTGTCCATGTCCTGAAGGAAAAGGCTCCCTGGAAGGCAGGGGAGGAAGTGGAAGGCCATATTGACTTTGCAAGGCGAAAGCAGCTTACGCAGCACCATACCGGCGCGCACATCGTCAATGCAGCGTGCCAGAAAGTGATAGGCAGCCACTGCTGGCAGGCTGGTGCCGGAAAGACCATCGAGAAAGGGAGGCTTGACATCACGCACTATGACACCTTCTCCGACGACGAGATACAAAAGATCGAGAAAGAGTGCAACAGCATCATCCATGCTGCCATACCTGTGAAAAAGGAGTTCCTGACACGCAATGAGGCAGAGGCTAAGTATGGGATGAGAATATATCAGGGCGGCTTTGTGCCCGGAAAGAAGTTACGCATAGTTTCCATTGCCGACAGGGATGTGGAGGCTTGCGGAGGCACGCACCTCAACAACACCAGGGAGGCAGAGCTCCTCAAGATCATCAGGGCATCAAAGATACAGGACGGCGTCATCAGGATAGAGTATGCGTGCGGGAATGCAGCACGGAATCTTTCTCAGGCGTCCGGGAACGCGCTGCAGGAGCTGGCCAGGATGCTTTCTGTCTCTGAGGAGCAATTGCCTGCACGCTGCGCAGAGCTCTTTGAGAAATGGAAGAGAATGGGCAAGGCGAAGAAGAAGAATGCTGCAGTTGAGGATGCCTGGAAAGTGCTGAATTCCACAGGCGCTTTCAAGGGCAGCAAAGAGGATATCCTCAGGGAAGTGTGTAAGATACTTTCCTCCCAGGAGGCCCATGTCACCAAGACAGTCCAGCGGTTCCTCAGGGAAT
>CAZTOO010000043.1:0-7215 GCA_964615215.1 uncultured Methanosarcinales archaeon | reverse complement strand
TGATTGGTTTCCTTGCCGCAAAATATCCCCCGCCTATGCAGTATGCAGACTTCAACAATGACGGCCATACAGACATCGTGCTCATGAATGACACGCTCTTCACCTATGTCTATAATGCGACAGATAGGAATTTCTCCTTGTTCTCAAGCACCGTTCTTCCGAGCAGCATAATGCCTTTCCATTATCTTGACACAGCAGACATGGATGATGACGGCTTTCTGGACCTGGTGGTCATCTGGAATAGTGGTCTCGTGGATGCCGGGGGTATGAAATATCACGCTCTGCTCTACCGCAACCTCGGCAACGGAACTTTCACCCTCTACGATTCTTCAGGCGTGCTTTACTGCGGCCCTGCTTTCCGACTGGCGGAAGTGAACGGCGACGGAAAAAAAGACATGCTCTGCCTGAAGACAGATCTTGGAGATTCTAAGGTGCGGCTCTACCTGAACAACGGCACCACTTATCCTGCAGAGCCTACATCCAATACTTCCCCTTCTGCCATACCGTTCCTCGCTCTGGATGTGGGGGATTACAACAATGACGGCTTCTATGATGCCCTGGTCGGAACAGGCCCTGCGGGAAGAAACTATCTCTTCACCCTCAATGCTACCTACAACTTCACCCAGGCATGGAATTCCACAGAGACTCCTGATACAAAGGATCTTGCAGTCGCAGACCTTGACAAAGATGGGGATCTTGACGCCGTGTTCGGCAACTATGACGGCAACACCACTGTATATCTAAACACCATGGCGTTGTCTTCAGTGCACACACCTCCCTCGCCCCCAACCACTTTCACCTCAGCATGGGGTGGCGGCTTCATCAATCTCTCCTGGGGCAACGGCTCTGATTCCCAGACAGGCTCCAGCAGATTGTATTATAATGTCCGTGTCGGCACCACCTCTGGAGGCAATGACATTGTCTCAGGCTATTATGGCACTCCTTTGACAGGTTTTGCGAAAAGCAGGAACCTCATACGGCTGAACATCTCCAACACCCAGAACTATTTCTGGAGCGTCCAGACCATAGACTCAGCGTTCAATAAGTCGGCATGGAGCGCTGAACAGAGGTGGCCTCTTAATTCTGCTCCTGACACGCCCAACGTCACCATCAACTCCACCTACGGCACCAACTACACCAACGAGGACCTGCACTGCGTTGCCACGATTGAAGACCCTGACAACGACCCCATGAACGTGACGGTTGAGTGGATTCGTGGGGGTTACACCTTTATTGAACAGTACAACAACAACTACGCAAACGGAACATTGTTCAACGCAACCCTTGGCGCAGGCAATACCTCGGTTGGTGATATATGGAGTTGTTCGATGCAGCTCTATGACGGCGCTCTCTACAGCGCCTGGGGCAATTCCAGCAACCTCACCATCCGCCCCTTTTACATCAACCTCACCATCAACAAGACCTACTATCCGACCATAGTGATTGCAGGCGAGGCAACACAGATGACTGCCACAGCCATGTTCAAAATCAACGACACTGTCAACAACATCTCCTGGTTCAACTTCACCGACGAGATCTCCTATGGATTCACAGCTCCTTGTCTCTCAGACGTCGTAGTCAGCCATTTCAATTTCTCAGACGGCAATCTCTATGACATCACCTCAAAGGTTAATATCACCGTAGTCCAAGGCAACGGCACCAACATCTCCAAGATAGAAGTCCTGGGAAATGCGACCTTTATCGGCTATAACCTCAGCATCAACGACAGCATCAGGCTCTATTATAATTTCACGACCAGCCAGCTCAATGACCTTGAACAGAGGAACATGACCGCCTACGCATTCGTCTTCGACACGATTGACGGCAATTCCTCCACCAACCTCACCACCAACATCACTGCTGTCAGCACCTATCTCAAGGGCTATAAGATCATCCAGAGCAACCCCCTCTATCCCGCGAACGTCACCGTCAGCATCTACATGCAGGCAGTCGGAGGCGACTTCACAGGCATACTCTTCAGCGACTACCTGCCAGATGCGATTACCGCAGCCTCAGACCTGAAACAGCTTTCGGTGCAGTACTACAATGCAAGCGACGGCAATTACAGCAACCTTATCAATGATACAGACTACCAGATATACGGGCCCAGCACAGACACCCTGCCTGACGGGCTCCCTGCCTCGGTCTTCTACTGGAACCTCTCGACCGACAGCCCGACAGCTTGGGACAATGTCATCTATGCCAACTGCTCCATCATCGTCAATTACACTGTCACTCTCCTGGGAGGAGGACAATGGGTCCTTCCGACTATCATCGGCGGCTGGGATCCTGAATATCAGAAACATATCCAGACAGAGATCTACACCTCCCATTCAGTCCCTTCATTTGATGTCGTGCTGGATGTAATCACTCCGAAGATAGAGGCTGGCGGCGTGGTCAAGGGGCTGCTGCGCATGCTCAATGTCGGCGGGCCAAAGGCGAAAGTGGATGTCTTCATCAACTACGCCATCAAGACCATGCAAGGCGCCCTGATCACTGAACGCTCCCAGACCATTGCGGTGGTGGAACAGAAGGAAGTGCCTCTCGAGCTTCCCACCCCTGAATCGATAGAGCCTGGCATGTACACCTTCGAGACCTTCGTCACCTACACCCAGAGGGAAGCGATGTCCACAGGAAACTTTGAGGTCGTGGGCATGAAGAAGAAGGAAAGCAGCTTCGACATGAACTACGGCATCTGGCTCGTGGTAGGCATGAACATCATCATACTGGTTGTGGTGTTCGTCAGGACACGGAAGAAGAAGGACCTCCCTAAGGCATGATCTGCATGAAAGCAAAAAAAGAGGCAGAAAAAAGGAACAGGACGCTTCTGCTACTGGTAGCGCTCCTCTGCTTCTCCGCTTTCCAGGTGTCTGCGCTCCCGAACGCAAGGCTCCATGAATATGTGGAGGCCTATTATTCAGCGAACGGCACCAACCTCTCCACCACCTCGCTCGGCAGGGTGTATGTGGATGTGAACAATGCAGTGGATGTGCTCCAGTATATACGGCTGAATCTCTCAAACACCTCGAACACTAATCTCAACACTGTCACAGCCTATCGTGCAGTGGCAGCAGGCAACGGCACTATAGTCTATCTCAACACTACGAATGATGCGATGGACACCTCCTATCGGCTGACTTCAGGCTATCCTCTCTTCGCTCTCAGGACAGAAGTCTCTAATCTCGACGGAGGCAATGACATGATAGCAAATGTCAATCCAAACAGGTTCACCCTCACCTTCTCGGTAAATGTCACCCAACCTCTTTCATCTGCGTTCCTGGAATTCTTCCTGAACAAGAATTCTTCAGGAAGCTATGATGCCCTGAACATCACCTCTCTCACTGCCAGCAACGGCACGCTCTCTTATGCAGACACCAACAGCAACAATCAGATAGACTACCTCAACTGGACAGGCTCTTTCGGGGAGAACGAGACCCTTATCATAACACTCAATGCCACGCTCCTGCCACGGGTGTATTATAACGCCACTGATCAGTACCTTGACCTCAATGACATCTCCTATGCTTTGCGCATCAACCGCACATACCCTTCCACCACTCTGACAGGCAGGAACTTCTCGAGCAGATTCTCAAGAGGCCCTATCCGCCAGGGAGTGGAACTCCAAGAGGGGCTCAATCCGAACGGGACGATGTGGCGCGTGAGAGGCATGATCAAGAACATTGCTTCTGACCTCCTGTATGTGGTCAACGGATGGGCGCTCTACAACATCAGCAATCTCTCAGACCCGAAACTCTCCAATACCTCCACCTTTTTCCTTTATCCAGGCGACTCCTACTACACTTCAAGATATGACACCAACATTCAGGCAAGACCATACTACACCTCAGCCTTCAACTGGCAGGTGCTCTGGGACAATGCGACGTATTCCGGCTATACTGCAGGATATCTCCATCTCCAGACGCTGTATGAGACCGACCTCTACATCACGAAGAGCATCACTCCTGATCATCTGCCTTACGGCACCATTGTCTATGTCACAGACAGGATATACAATACAGGAAGCTCTTCCATCTCAGACAAGTTCCTTCATGCAGTCACTGGCATCAGCCCGTCATGGAACGGCCTCCAGAACCTGACACTGACGCACGTGAGGGGTGTGATACAGTGGGACATCACCCAGAACGTCACCTACAACCTCTCAGGAAACACCTACATCATCGACATCAATTTCACCAATATGAGCAAGACCTTTGAGGCAAATGATTATATCGTGCTCAATTATGAGATTCACCACACCACCAACCAGAGTGCCACACTTTTCAACATATATCTCAATGCAACCTCCTGGACACAGTCAGGCACACCTCTCACAAGAGTCATCGATACCCAGTCCTCACTTTTTGACGAAGCCTATTCCGGCGGCACAACCCCTGGGCCGAGTGAAGGTGGCGGAGGCGGTGGTGGCGGTGGAGGCAATGTAGGCACTGGCTTCATCAAAGGAGTATGCTATCCTGAGCTGGATGTGAGAAGCTATTCTATAGAGGAAGGGAAATACATCGCTGTCTATTATTACAATCCTATCTCCCAAAAGACTGAATTCAAGTCTCTCTATTTCACCAAGATGGATGAGAAATCTGTGACTGTCACGCTTGAGGACAATGAATATCTCCTGAGGGCAGGCTCCAAGATCAGCTTCGATGTGAATAAGGACGGCATAACTGATGTGACACTCACCTATCCTGAAGGCGGCTTCCTGAAAGACAACAACGGCAAGATGATGTATATCAACATCGATTTTGTCTGTAATGTCAACAGATACCGGATGTATCTCATCCCGCGCACTACAGACCTGATCCTGACAGATGCCAACAGGGGCAAGGCAGACCTTAATGTCTCCTATGAGCTCTCTGACCCTACAGCCTCTACCCTGAAGAGCATCTCACTCACGCTCTTCCTGCCTCCTGGCTCCCAGCTGGAGCCTGCACTGACCAGGCTGGTGCATTATGACACTTCTGAGAATGTGACTGTCACCTTCTCAGACATCCAGCCTGAATTCCTCGGCGAGGTGGAGGTCAATTCTTCGTATTATGAGGCCTTGGTGAAGAGGCTTGCCTATAGGTTCACTCTTCCCAAGAACTTTGTCATGGAAGACAAGGACCTCATGCGCATCCTCTCTGAAGGCATCTCTTTCCCTGAAGGCAGACAGGACCTCTTGGTGAGAATGAAAGGCTATGACCCGTTCAATAAGGTCAATCTCTCAAAGGATATCTTTCTGCCGCTGATTGTCCCGCAGAAACGGGATGTCAGTGACCTGATCATCACAGAATACAATTTCACTCACGGCCCTCTCTATGTGGGGGAGTCATCGCTCTGGACCAAGGTGGTTGATATCTATAATCCCAACAATTTCTCAGTGCAGGAGAAAGTAAGCCTTTCTCTCCTTTCAGACCTGCTGTCTGCCTATTATACCATTGAAGGAGAGCGCCATGAGTTCGACATCCGGGTGATTAACGGCGCCACTTTCGGTGTGTTCCCTCTCTCTCTTAGCCCCAATCAGAGGGTTGTTGTTTCAGTGGGTGTGGTGATGCCTCCTGTCATCCAGCAGAACCTGGAGTTTACCATACTGGATGACAGAGGAGAGTATGTGGTGGTCCAGGCCAACATCACCCTGCTGAATCCGTCGAAAGAGTTCTATGACAGTGTCTTCTATAGGTCTCCTGTTTCTCCCTCATCAGTGATCCAGCTGAATGATGTCGGATGGTTCGTGGGCAATGAGAGCCTCATGATGCTCCAGAACTTCACAGGCCTCGAATTGAAGAACCTGCTCTACACGTTCAGGGAGAAAAAGCCATACCTCAGGAACATCATGCTGAAGCAGGAATATGGGTGTGAGGACTATCTGATCCTCACCACCCTGGTGTCAGGCGATGATCTGCACACGTTCAATGTCGAGTATGAGATCAATGATAAATCGTCTTCACTGCCCATCGGCTATGAGACCTATTATGGCGACATCATGTCCTTGGGCAAATATAGACAGAACACATCAGTCATGCTTTCCCCGTTGCTCAGCATAAGCGGCATGCCCAACGGAAAATATGAGCTCAATGCCATCCTGAGGAAAGACTTCTCCACCATGGTGTCCTCAACAGATTCCTTTACCATAGAATGCAAGGACAGGAGCCTGAAAAAAGTGCATATCCTTCTGCTTCTGCTTTTCGCTGCCCTACTCCTGTTTGTCACGAAAAAGACCTATGACCTGCAGTACTGGCTGCGTTCCTCGAAAGACAGGATGAAGTTCAGGGACATCCTTGCAGTGCTCAAAAGCCCTCTGCTGAACAAAGAGACATTGTCTCAGATCTCTGCACGGCAGCAGCAGAAGCTGATGAAGAAAGAGGAGAAAGCGCCCCCTCAGCCTGTAGAGCCCGAATCTGCTCCACCGCTCCAGAAGAAAGAGGCAGGTGCCGCAGAGGCTGCAGAGCCAGAAGCAAGACCTGCATCTTCGCCTGCTGTCACGCCACCTTCTCCGCAACAGCCGCAGGATGTGGACAAGGTGAAGAAGGCTCTCCTCGACGCCCAGAGCATGAAGGACAAGCTGCTCAAGATGAAGACTTCTTTTGCGCAGAAGCAGGAGCCTAAGAAAGACGAGAAGAAAGAATAAGCTCATCCCTAAAATAATAGTCCTTAGCCCCAGGCCTACTCTTCGGAGAATTCGTTTGAACCTAGATATTCATCTATTCAATACGACGAAGAAGAAGAGTAGTGTTTGGGAGCCTTAAGCTATTACAGTGTGGGGAAACAATCCAGAAACCGAAAAAGAAAATCAAAACAAGGATTCAATATCCTCGTGCAGTCCTGCTTGGCCTTGCTTTCTCGGAACCTTTTCCTTTCCATCGCAGACCCCTGCTCTTATGCCCTGCTGAAGTGAGCCCTCTATACACACGGCCTTTGTGCTGCTTGTCAGCAATCCATTTCATTCTTGGGTCGCCTGTTATGGCAGGATGGGAAACATCGACCAGTATGATCTCATACCAGTAATAGGCTCCGTCCTCTGCTACATAATAGGAATTCAGCACTTCGCAGTTCCTGTAGAACTTGTTGGCCCTCTCTTCAGCAATCTGCTGGTAGTTCTTCGAGAGCGTCATGCGGTGAGTGGCATGCTTGCTTCTCCTGCCGCCAAGCTCATGGGGCCTTCTGTGGCCTCCCCTGTTGACCCTCTGCCTGACAAGGACATAGCCCTGCTTTGCCTTATAG
>CAZTOO010000042.1:0-7313 GCA_964615215.1 uncultured Methanosarcinales archaeon | reverse complement strand
GGCTCCCAGCCTGTAGGGATAGGCATAGGCCCTGTCCTGGAGGCGAGGGATGTGCTCTGGGTGCTTATGAATGACCCGAGAGCTCCAAGGGACCTCCTGGAGAAGAGCGCAAGGATTGCAGGACAACTCCTTGAACTTGCAGGGAAGGCAAAGAAGAACCAGGGCAAATGGATGGCCATGAATCTCATACGCTCAGGGAAGGCATTGAAGAAGTTCGATGAGATTGTTGATGCGCAGGGCAGGAAAGAGCATGATGTTGAAGAATTGGTTACTGCGAAATACATGTACCACCATATGTCGAAGTGGACAGGCACGGTGGTGAAGATGCATCACAAGCTGATATCGAAACTTGCAAGGATTGCAGGCGCCCCCATGGACCAGAGCGCTGGCGTGTATCTCTACAAGAAAGTCAAGGACAAGGTGGCTCGTGGGGAAGAGATACTGACAGTCTATTCCAACAGCATGGAGAAGCTCAATTATGCGAAAGCACTGCTCGCAGACTGGAAAGACGGAATCATGGTTGAGTAGCTAAAACTATTTATAGTGGTGGATGATTTTTTCCTTATGGACACGCCAAACAAGATCCTGGTGGTTGATTTAGGGGGCCAGTACTGCCATCTTATCGCAAACAGGATAAGAAGGTTAGGGGTCTATTCTGAGATTGTGCAGCCTGAAGCCCCTCTGGAGACATTCAGGAACTGCAAAGGCATCATCCTTTCAGGGAGCCCGTATTCCATCGTCAGCGAGGAAGTGGCATTCAGCAAAGAAGTCTATAGGTTGGGCATACCTATGCTGGGACTGTGCTACGGCCACCAGATGTTCGCACGCGATCTGGGAGGCAGTGTGGCAAGACAGAAGGCTGAGTTCGGTTTTGCTGAGATGGATATCAAGAAGGAGAGCACTATCTTCGAAGGATTGGGGAAGAAGGAAGTAGTGTGGATGTCGCACCATGACAAGGTCGGCAGGGTGCCTCCAGGATTTGAGGTCATAGGAACAACACCAGACTGCGACACTGCAGCCATGGCTGACACTGAAAGGAAGTTCTATGGATTCCAGTACCATCCTGAAGTCACGCACACCCAGCATGGCCTTCAGATGCTCTCCAACTTCATCTTCAAGATCTGCAAGTGCGAGAAGAACTGGGATATGAAAAGATATTTTGAGACTATTGCCCCCTCAATCCACAAGACAGTAGGAAACAAATCTGTGTTCCTGCTGGTTTCAGGGGGCGTGGACAGCACTGTGTGCTTTGCCCTGCTCAACAAAGTGCTGGGGACAAACAGGGTGGTAGGGCTGCATGTGGATACAGGGCTGATGCGCAAGAATGAATCTGCGATGGTAAAGCAGGTGCTGCAGAAGCATGGGTTCAAGAATTTCCTGGTGCATGACGCTTCAGAAGAGTTCTTTTCAGCATTGAAAGAGGTGTATGAGCCTGAGAAGAAGAGGACCATCATCGGCGACACCTTCATCAGCGTGCAGAGAAAAGTGCTTGAAGGCATGAAGCTGAAAGAAGAGGACTGGTTCTTGGGCCAAGGGACCATCTATCCAGACACTATCGAAAGCAAAGGGACAAAGCACGCGGACCTCATCAAGACCCACCACAACAGGGTGCCTCTGGTGGAGAAGATGATTGCGGAAGGGAAAGTCATCGAGCCATTGAAGGAGCTGTACAAGGATGAAGTGAGGGAGATGGGAAAGATGCTGGGGCTGCCTGCAGAGCTTGTGGACAGGCATCCGTTTCCAGGGCCGGGCATCGGAGTGAGATGCTTATGCTTCGACGGCCATACTGACAATGAATCACTCGCGCAACTGAACCATAAAGTGAATGCATTCCTGGAAAAGACAGAGTATTCAGGCACTGTGCTGCCCATCAAATCTGTGGGTGTTGCTGCTGATCTGCGGAGCTATGCGCATCCTGTGGCATTGCAGGGCCCTCTTGACTGGGAGAAGATTGATAAGCTCTCTACAGCGCTGACCAATACGTTTAAGGGGATAAACAGGTGCGTGTATGCGGTGTCTTCGCATGAGAAGGCAGAGCTTGAGAAAGGAGTGATGCGCAGGAGCTATCTCACGCGCGAAAGAGTAGCATTATGCCAGGATGCTGATGATGTTGTCATGAAGACTCTTGCTGAACGCAAGATCATGCAGGAGATGTGGCAGGTCCCCACAGTATTGATACCTTTCGGTGTTCATGGCGGCGAGACGGTAGTGTTGAGGCCTGTGGAAAGCACTGAGGCCATGACTGCAGCCTTCTACAGGATGCCCAAAGGCGCGCTTATGGAAATCAAAGAGAATATCCTTGCTTTGAAGGGTGTGGATGCCCTGTTCTATGATGTCACCCATAAGCCTCCAGGGACGATTGAGTGGGAATAAGTTTATATATCTGGGATGTATAGTAGTTGGTGTAATTGATGTATCGGGGGAGAACGATGGACATGCGCATACCGAGGCTTCGGAGGAGTGCCAGCTCACTCTTCTATACTGAGACACTGATGGAGATAGAGGAGAAATACAACGAATTGTTTGCCAGATTCGACAAGATGAGGGAGCTGAAGCTGTAAAAGAGAGTGTCTGAGAAGTCTTCTTTGTCACTTAGCGCTGCAGTCATGGAAACAAGGATTATTCTCTCAGGAGACGCGCTGCCTCTTCCATGCCGTCAAGAGCTGCCTGCTCCTTTTCCTGAGCCACCCTGTGTTTATACGCTGTGTCAATACGCTGATAGAGGTCGATGAATCTCTGGTCGGTGGAATCTATCACGCCAATTGTCGCCGTAGAACTTCCATGACGGCCCTGGATATGCACGTCTATCTGAGAGGGCACGCCGTTGCGAGAAACGAAATGGCCCATAGTTACCTCAAGATTCCCGACGCGTCCCTGATATTTCACAAATCCTTCATAGTGCTGCTCCCATCCCTTGACGCGGGAAGCAAGCTCATAGATCTGGTCCTCAGTGAGTCTATCCATGCCAAGGAAAAAGTGCTGCTGCATTTATAAAAGTTTCTCTGAGGAGATGAGGAGATTAGAGTTTTATCCCCTCTGCGCATCTATCAGCACAGGAGCGATGGTCTTCTCAACTGCCTGGTCGATAAGCGCCTTTGTCATCGCTCCAGGAGGGGGAGCTATCCTGGTGTAGGCTGCATCTTTCTCTTTGTCATAATGGCCGTGCTTCATGAAGACCCTGGGAGAGCGGTCTTTTCCCAGCAGCATCTCCAGGCACGCGTATTTTGCCGTAGGCACATGAGGTATCTCCACCCTCATCAGAAGCCCTCTGTGCTCTGTCGTTATCCCTGGAACCTGTCCGAGCTGCTCTGCGAAATAATCGCCGAGCTCTCTGGCCTTTTCCGGAATCCCTTCATCCCGTATATATCTTAAGGAAGCGCATGCTGCTGCGCATGCAAGAGGATAGCCTCCCCACGTGCTGCCTTCTGTCCCGGGAGCGAAGATGCTCATGAATTTTTCATTGCCGAGCAATGCCGATACTGGGATGATGCCTCCTCCCAATGCCTTGCCCACAGTCACGAAATCAGGCTGTATGCCGTACTCCTGGAAGGCAAGCATATAGCCGCACCTTCCTAAGCCTGTCTGGATCTCGTCGAAACCTAAAAAGAGGTGGTTCTCTCTAGCCAGCCTTTCAATGCCTATGAGATGCTCCTCTGTCGAGAAGAGAGGGCCGCCTTCGCCTTTGTGCGTCTCTATGAATATGCCGATGGTACTCCCTGTGACTGCATCTTCTATGGCCTCCAGGCTGTCGGGAACGACAACTATCCCCGGCATCCGGTAAGGAAGCCCACAGTGCTGGGCGTCGTCAAACAAGGCATTTGAGGCAAACACCTGGCTCCTCCCATGGAAGTACTGTTCTGTGAGGATAATCTCCGGTTTTTCAATGCCGCGCTTTGCGCCATGCCTGAAGAGCGCACCGACTGCAGTGTCTGTCACTGAGCCACCGTCACTTTTTGGAAGCACCCTGTCAAAGCCGAGCATGCCGGTGATGAGCCTGACGAATTCAGCGTAGGGGGCAGTATAGACTGCCCTGCTCGTCAGGTCTGCACCCTCCACCATCTGGGCGCTTACTGCGCCGACAACATAATGGTTCCTGTGGGAGAGCACTGCAGAATATGCAGAGAGGAAATCGAGCGCTCTGTTGCCGTCAGCATCATAGAGCCAGGGCCCTTCAGCGTCGGCAACGACAAAAGGGTAAGGTTCATAGTTGGACGCGCTGTGCCTGTCGATGATCCCTATGAGTCCGCTGCTCGTCGGACCGAGAGGTCCATACTCCCTTTCGCTCAACGGAACAAACTTGTGTGCGTCCATGCTGCAAACCACTTTTTCCAGCAATCGGAAACGCCCCTCGCTTTATAAAGTTTTACGAAGAGCTGCAAAAAAGAAAGAGAGCACCCCCCCTGAGAAAGCACAGGGTTCTCTTCTCATGAATACACCTGGAGCATGTCCAGTTTCATGTTCATGAGCTTGATGATGTCAAAGATTACAACCAGCAGCATGGAGATGGAGAATGCAAGGAACCAGTAATGGGCGCTGAGAGGCACCATCTCAAAGACTGTATTCAATGGCGTATAGATGATAAGGAACGTTACCAGGAAAGAAAGCAGGGACGAATAGACAAGATATTTGTTTGCCAATGGATTTCTCCTGTGGACGGGCTTCCTGAAAGAGCGGAAATTGAAAGCGTTGGTGATGGCAAAGAACATCATGGTGACAAAGACCGCTGTCCTTGCTGTTGCGGTGTCTAGCCCCAGATAGTTGTATAGATAGATGAAGAATCCTAAAGCGCCGGCGATCATAACCGCTGCTGCCATGAGCATCATGGAGAAGATTGCTTTGTTGATCAGCATAGACTTTTTTCTCGGCTTCATGTTCATGATGTCCTTCGCATAAGGGTTGAATGCGAGAGCAATGGCAGTTATCTCATCCGAGAAGATATTCATCAACAGTATCTGTATGGCAACCAGCGGCAGCGGAAGGCCGAGGAGCACCGAGAAGAACACGAGGCCTATCTGTGCGATGTTGATGGAGATCTGATAGGATGAGAACTTCTGGATGTTGAGGAAAATTGTTCGTCCTTCCTTGATAGCATCGACGATGGTAGAGAAATTGTCATCCTTGATGACAAGGTCTGCAGATGCCCTGGAGACATCAGTGCCGTTCTTCCCCATGGCAACACCGATGTGTGCTTCCTTGAGAGCAGGGGCGTCATTGATGCCATCGCCGGTCATAGTGACTATCTCGCCGTTCTTCTTCAAGGCTCTTACGATGCGCAGCTTATGCTCAGGCTTCACCCTGGCGAAGATAGAGATCTCTCCAGCCACTTTTGAAAGCTCCTCATCGGTCATGGCATCTATCTGGCTCCCTTCAAGCACCTGGCTGTCCAGCCCTATCTCCTTCGCAATCGCGAGGGCAGTCTCCTTATGGTCTCCGGTTATCATCTTTACCTGGATACCCCCTGTCCTGCAGAGCTCTATGGAATGCTTCACCTCCTCACGCGGGGGATCCTCCATGGCGACGAGGGCAAGGAACACAAGAGAGTCGTCCATCTCCCTGTGATGCGTGGAACCGGCAGGCTTGTAGGCCAGCGCTATGGTGCGCAATGCCTTGCTGTTGAGCTGCGCATTCACGTCAAGAAGCTCTTCCCTCATCCTGTCAGTGAGAGGGACTGCTGCATTGCCCTGCTGGAGAGAAACACACCTCTGCAAGAGGTATTCTGGCGCACCTTTGGCATATGTGAATATCCCTTTCTCTTCCATGCAGAGCACGCTCATACACTTCCTCTCAGATGAGAAAGGTTGCTCCTCTATCCTCACTGCCTGGAGATCCTCTGCAGAGATGCCTGCCTTTGCGCCAAGGACAAGCAGGGCAGACTCAGTCGGAGAGCCAACAGCAGGGTATTCATCCCTCTCTTTGAGCTCAATCCTCGCATCGTTGCAGAGAAGCGCAGCTTTCAGCGAGAGCGAGAGCGCATAATCTGCCATGGGGTCAATCTTCACCCCGTCCCTTGTGAAATCGCCTTTCCCAACATACCCCACGCCGGACACGTCGATGAACGTTCCGCCTATGAAAATCGACTTTGCAGTCATCTCCCCTTTGGTGATGGTGCCTGTCTTGTCTGTGCATATGACAGAGGTCTCTCCCAAGGTCTCGATGATGGACATCCTGTTCACAATGGCATTCTTCTTCGCCATCCGATGCGCGCCAAGAGCAAGGGTCGTGATGAGCACCATGGGAAACCCTTCAGGAAACGCAGCAACGGAGATGGCAAGCACCACCATGAGTATCTCGACGACGTTAAGGAAGCTCAGGGGCATGCTCCTCAGTGCCATCACCACGCCGGTCAGGACAGAGACAGCAATCGCTCCGATAACGAGATACTTCACCATATGATTGACTTTGTCCTGAAGAGGCAGCTCCTTCTCTGCCTGGGAGATGGTGGCAGCAATCTTCCCGAACTGCGTGTTCATTCCCGTATGGACAACTTTTGCCCTGCAGTGCCCGTTCACCACAAAGGTTCCCATATAGAGCTTGTGCTCATCCTTCGGCGCATTGATGTCAGAAACTGCCTCCTTCCTGACCTCAGCAGCCTCACCGGTGATAAGCGACTCGTTCATACGGAGCTCTTTCTGCTCCACCACTATGCAATCTGCAGGAACCTTCTCTCCTGTGCGCAGAATGACGAGATCCCCAGGAACCAGTTCCCTTGCAGGAACCTCTCTCTCCTTGCCGTCCCTGATGACAGAAGAGAGGGGCATGAGCATGTTTCTCAGTGCATCCACTGCCCTTTCAGCCTTGTATTCCTGGAAAAAGCCGATTAAGATGACCAAGAGTATGACAGCAAGAAGCGTGTAAGCTGTGGCGGTTTTCCCTACAAAGAAGGAGATGGCCATGGCCACCAGGAGAAGATAGATGACGAAATTCTTGCGGAACTGCCTCAGAAGAATTATGGACGGTGAGCTGTGGGCAGTCTCATGGATATCATTACACCCGTAGCACTTCAGCAGCTCATCAGCCTCATTTTTTGTGATGCCTTTATAGTCCACGACAGGGAAAATATGCGGGATTGCTATTATTTAAGGCTTCTGAATGAGAAGATGGAGAAAAAAGACGCTGTCGCCCGGACACGGCAAATCCGAGATTTGCGGGCCCGGCCGCCAGCTTCACTGCGTTACGCTGTCGCCCGGATTCGAACCGAGATATCCTTTCGGAAACCAGCTGTTTTTGGCGATGAGACAAAAACCTCGTGAAGCCTTGCTTCACCGCCGCTCAAGGCTAGCGCAGTACCAGGTTGTGCCACGACAGCATAAGGA